>JASEHT010000038.1 GCA_030018675.1 Smithella sp. | reverse complement strand
AAATTCTGCAAAGCCGGTGTAAAACCACAGAAGAAAGCAATAAATAACAATGCTCCCTTGCGGGGAAAATCGTTTGTTTTCACCGGCGCGATGGGAAGCATGGGTAGAAACGAAGCCAAAGAAATCGTCGAGAATCTTGCAGGCATCGTCCATTCCGGCGTCACGAAGAAAACAACGTATGTTGTCGCGGGCACCGATGCAGGTTCTAAACTCGATAAGGCAAAAGCGGCGGGAATCAAAATAATCAGCGAAGAAGATTTTTTAAAGCTCATCGGCCGTTGACATCGATAAAGATGTCATTTGGATGCGAAGAGAGAAATCTTGATTTATATTTATTTTGAGATTAATCCTGCCGGGCAAAAATAGAAAGGTAACGGTATTGAAACGAGTTCATGTTTACATAAGCGGAAAGGTTCAAGGTGTATTTTTCCGTGCGGAAACGCAAAGAACCGCGAAGGGATTTAACCTAACCGGCTGGGTGCGCAATATGCCCGATGGCCGCGTAGAAGCACTTCTTGAAGGTGAAGATAAAAATGTTGATAAAATGCTAGCTTGGTGTCATATAGGCCCGCCCGCAGCAAGAGTTGATGAAGCTCTAGCGGAAGAAGAACCTTTTTCCGGTGAGTTCATAAATTTCAGAATTAAATATTAATAAAAAATGTACCGCGATATCATTCAAAATATTTTCATGAGATTGAAGCTTACTGCGGCAAGCTGCATCTCATCATGAAAAGTAAGATGCATTCCAATGACCCTTGTAGAGCAGAATACACAGCGACTAATGGCCGTGTATTCTGCAGAGCTTTACAAAAGCTTCTTGCTTTAAATAATTAATATGGCATCATTTCGGACTTCTCTTGACCATTGCCTGGTAAGCGTTTTCGCTCAGGCTTGGTAAAAGCACACCGCCTATTGGCTCCCATCCCTCCTTAATTAAATCATTAACTTTCTTTTCTAATTCTTTCATTATACTGTCAGGTGTCCATCCGCTGCTAATGACAATTTTGTATTCCATTATCTGCTCCTGTCCATTTTTATTGAGTAATGATTTGATTTTTCATCTTATGATTATTTTAGTATGTTGTCGTCTCACTAATCGCCTCCGCAAAACCTTTCATCGCATTAACAATCGTCGCGTCGTCAACGCAGTAGGCGATACGGAAATATCCGAGGCCGCCGAATGCGCTGCCGGGAACGACCAGAATATTCTTCTTCAGAAGCATTTTCACGAATTCCACATCATCGGGAATCGGGCTTTTTACGAACAGATAAAAAGCTCCTTCCGGTTTGGCAAATTTGTATCCGGCACGGGCTAATCCTTTGCAGAGCAAATCACGTTTTTTCCTGTAAATCTTCACATCAACCGCGGCGTTTTGCAGTCGGGCGACTATCCTTTGCATCAGTGCCGGTGCGTGCACAAATCCCAGAATTCTGGTACATAGAATCAACGCGTTGATTAATTCGCCGGCTTCATGGATTTTCGGATTGACAGCGATATAGCCTATCCTTTCTCCCGGCAGAGAAAGTGTTTTGGAATAGGAATAAGCGATAATGCTGTTTTGATATGCATTCAACAAACTCGGAACTTTCACGCCGTCGTAAACTATTTCCGCATAAGGCTCGTCGGATATCAGGTATATCGGCTTTTTGAGCGCCCTTCCCTTCCGGCTTAAAAGCCTTGCCAGTTCGGTTATATTTTTTTTGCTGTAAACTCTGCCCGTCGGATTATTGGGCGAGTTGATAATAATCGCTTTGGTTCGTTTGTTGATTGACCGGCCAATGGCTTCGATATCCAGAGAGAAATCCGACTTTGTGTTGACGTACTTGATGACACCGTTATAATTTTCAATGTAGAAAGGATATTCCACAAAGAAAGGCTTGAGCACGATCACTTCATCGCCGGGATCAAGCAGGGCTTTAAGAATGACGTTTAACGCTCCGCCCGCTCCGCAGGACATCACGATATGATCGGCGGACACCTTCAATCCTGTTTTTTTGCTGATTTTACCGGAAATAGCCTGTCTTGTTTCCGGATAACCTGCATTAGGTGTGTAGCCGTGTTTGAGAGGAATATTTTCGGCGGCCAGTTTGATGAGTTCTCGTTTAAATTCCTTCGGCTGTTCCACGTTAGGATTGCCGAGGCTGAAATCATAAACATGATCCGCGCCGTATTTTTTTTTCAGTAAAATGCCTTCTTCAAACATTTTGCGAATCATAGAAGATTGCGACATTGATGATTTAATTTTTTTGGCAATACTCATTTAAAATTCCGTCCCGATATTTAAACCACTACTTTTTCTTTTTAAATATAAGAAATACCCCCAGCAGCACAACGATAGCAGGCAACAAATACTTTGAATATTCGGAAGGATCAAACCAGTACAGTTCATTGATAAGAAATACGACTCCCGCTATGGCGATGAACCATCCGCCGAAATCCTTCACTCTTTGAATGATGGTTGATATACCGATGACAATGATCAAGATCGGCCATGTCTGACCGAAACCGTAACCGGTTGTCTTTGCCAAAAAAATCAATATTCCCAGGGTCACCAGAACAAATCCGCCGGTAATAACACTGCGCTTTTCACTCGACATAAGTTTCTCCTACGATATTAATATTTTTGCAGGCGGGAGCTTGTGCTCCCGCCTTGGGATGGCCAGAGATTTATTTATCCATTAATTTTAAAAAGGGTTTAAATAAATCAATCGGTATCGGGAATACTGTCGTGGAATTATTTTCCGACGCGATCTGATTCAGCGTCTGCAAATAGCGAAGCTGTAAAGACATCGGCTGAGTTTCCATCAGAGCGGCCGCTTCAATCAATTTTTGTGCCGCTTGGAATTCACCCTCGGCATTGATAACTTTCGCTCTTCTTTCTCTTTCGGCTTCGGCCTGCTTGGCCATGGAGCGTTTCATTTCTTCGGGCAGATCAATGTGCTTAACTTCTACCAGTGATATTTTAATGCCCCAGGGTTCGGTACTGCGATCCAAAATTTCCTGCAAATTCATATTGATTTTCTCGCGTTCGGAAAGAATTTCATCGAGTTCCATCTGGCCGCAAACACTTCTTAAAGTCGTCTGCGCAAGCTGTGAAGTGGCATAAAGATAATTTTCCACGTTGGTCACAGCTGAATTGGCATCCATCACCCGGAAATAAACAACCGCGCTTACCTTGATAGATACGTTGTCTTTGGTGATAACATCCTGAGGCGGAACATCCAAGGTGATGGTGCGCATATCCACCCTGACCATCCTGTCGATTCCGGGAATGATGATGATCAGGCCCGGCCCTTTCGCGTCGCGGATGCGTCCCAATCGGAAAATAACCGCCCTTTCATATTCGCTTAACACTTTAATAGCTGATGCCAAAAACATGACAACCAGAACCAATACCACCAGTATTGGCATAGACAAGGTTCCTTCCATTTTTAATTTCCTCCTTATTATTTATTAATATTTTTATTTTATTTCTTCCACCAGCAGCTTCATTCCCTCAACTTTTATAATCTTCGCCCTTGCGCCTTTTTTGATCGGTTCTTCGCTTCTGGCCTTCCAGTATTCTCCTTTTATAAAGACATCGCCTTCCCTGTCAATGTCTTTAACGATTTCAACTTCCTCACCGATCATGGCTTCCGCTCCGGTAAAGTGTTTTCTCATCTGTGCCTTAACAGCGAGATAAATAATCACGATGAAAAAAGCGGAAGCCACCACCACGGCCGGTATCAAAACCTGAAACGACAGGCGCAAAGCCGGCTCCGGCGTATCAAACAACAATAACGATCCCATGGCCAGTGAAATCACCCCTCCGACTGTAAGCATTCCATGACTCATAATCTTTATCTCCGCGATGAATAATATGATGCCGAAAATAATCAGCAATACACCCGTGTAATTGACCGGCAAAGTGGACAGCCCGAAAAAGGCGAGCAGAAGCGAAATGCCTCCAATGACACCGGGCAGAATCGCGCCCGGCGTTGAAAACTCGAAATAAAGACCGGCCAGTCCGATTAAAAGGAGAAGGTATGAAATATTGGGGTCGGAAATTGCCGACAGGATACTTTGCCGTGTGCCCATCTTTTTATCGACAATGACCGCGTTCACGGTCGTCAGCACTTTCGTACCGCTTACCAGGTCAATTTTCTTCTGGTCGATGGCGGCCAGCAACGTCTTCAGATCGGCAGCCACGTAATCGACGACATTCAACTTCAGCGCTTCGTCCGCTGTGATGGATTCACTTTTGCGCACAGCCTTTTCCACCCAGTCCTCCGAACGTCCTCTCGTCTTGGCAATGCTTCTGGCGTAGGCGGCGGCATCGTTTTCAAGTTTCGCGGACATCGTTTCATCCATCTCTTTTCCGCCGATACCTATTGCAACCGGATGAGCCGCGCCGATATTCGTACCCGGCGCCATCGCCGCGATATGAGCGGCCTGCGTGATAATCACGCCTGCGGAAGCGGCGCGCGCGCCTGACGGAGATACATAAACAATCACGGGAAGCGGCGCGTTGAGTATGCTTTTGGCGATTTCGCGCATTGCCGTATCCATGCCGCCGGGTGTATCCAGTAAAATAACCAGCGCTTCCGCGTTTTCTTTCTGCGCGTCTTCTATACCTGCGGCGACATATTTCGCAGTGGGGGATGTTATGACTCCGTTCACGGTGATGACATTGATAACCGGAGATTTATCCTGAGCTCCAGCAAATAATCCGGTCAAAATAAAAACAGCCATGATCGCGTATTTGATTTTTTTGAACATTACCTCACCTCTTTAAACCGTTGATTACAGATTTACTTCTTTCATAATCATCTGAACATCTTCCCAGACTTGTTTCTTGGCGGAAGGATTTCGCAAAAGATATGCCGGATGGTATGTCGGCATCAATTTTATTCCTTCATAGGAATGAAAACGTCCCCGCAACACCGATATGGGAATGTCCGTTTTTAAAAGCGTCTTCGCTGCAAAAGTTCCCAAAGCGCAGATGATTTCCGGCGATATAATGCGCAACTGCTTTTTTAAAAAAGGCTCGCACTGGCCTATTTCCTCCGGTTGAGGATTACGATTTCCCGGCGGACGACATTTCAGGATATTACAGATATAAACATCCTTTCTTTGTATTTTCATTCCCTTGACGATAATATCGGTTAAAAGCTGTCCCGCCCTTCCAACAAAGGGAAGGCCCTGTTCGTCTTCATCAGCGCCGGGAGCTTCGCCGACAAAGACGATCCGCGCCTCCGGATTGCCCTGTCCAAAAACCAGATTTTTTCTAGTTTTTCCAAGAGGACAGCACTGACAGTCGCCCATTTCCTGACAAACAGCATTCAACAGTTCGTCTTTGGTTTGAGAACCAATCTTCACCGGTTGAGCAACAGTAACCTTCTTGTTCCAGTCGATTGTCGCTGATAAGCTTTCTCTGTTTGTAACCTGTGTTTTAAGCCCCTGAACCGCCTTGAGCAGTTGGGCCTGCATTTCATCTGTTGTCAAACTGAAAATATTCTCCTCTCACTTTTTCGTACGCTTTCTTTCTTCAATCATTTTTTTAACACGATCGAGAATAGCGCCGGCCGCTTCTGTTTTTGCCATTTTTTTGAGGGATTCCGCGTTTCCTTTACGATCAATGATGGTGATGATGTTCGTGTCTGTCCGGAAACCCGCCCCCTTTTTGCGCAGGTTGTTGGCGACAATGAAATCCATATTCTTTTTTTCAAGTTTTTCTCTGGCGTTGGATAACAAATTTTGCGTTTCCATCGCAAAACCGACAAGAATACGTTTGCCTTTTCTTTTTCCCACCTCGGCAATGATATCGGGGTTCTTTTCCAATTCCAGCGTGATGGTTTTTCCGCTTTTTTTAATTTTTTCAGCGGCTATTTTCTTCGGACGATAATCCGCGACAGCCGCGGCTTTGATGATCACATCCACTTTTCGATATTCGGATAACACGGAATCGTACATCTCCTTCGCGGTGCGGATTTGAAATATTTTTTCGGCCGGAGGCAGAGGCAGGCTTGTGGGGCCGGTTATCAGCGTAACACGGGCGCCTCTTTTCTGCGCGACGGCAACCAGGGCATAGCCCATCTTTCCCGATGATAGATTGGTTATAAAACGCACCGGGTCGAGCGGTTCTTCCGTAGGACCGGCGGTAACCAGAATTTTCACGCCGTCGAAATCCCTGGGCACAAAAAGATTTTTTATCTCATCGATGATTGCTGAAATTTCCGGCAGCCGACCTTTCCCCTTTGTTTTACATGCCAGTTCGCCCTCCACGCTTTCCATGACGACATAGCCGCTTTTTTTGAGCTTGAGGATGTTGTCCCGTACAATGGAATTGGACAGCATTTTATCGTTCATCGCCGGACAAATGAGCGTCGGCTTGTCCTGAGCCATGATGGTTGTGGAAAGCAGATCATCGCCGATGCCTGATGCTATTTTGCCGATGATATTTGCCGTTGCCGGAGCGATGACAAACGCATCGGCAAAATCGGCCAGCGCGATGTGAGCCATGTCATGCTTTCCAGCCGGTATAAACATATCCGTGTAAACCTGGTCTTGCGAAAGCGTCCGCATACTTAAAGGGGTGATAAACTCCGTCGCGCTTTTGGTCATGATAACCTTAACCTTCGCCCCTTCTTTAACGAGAGCGCGAGTCAGTTCCGCGGCTTTGTATGCGGCAATTCCGCCGGTTATCCCCAGAACAATATTTTTATTTTTCAGCATGTTTTTTAACTTTCCTGTTTAGCTCTTGACTGATGAAACGAAAACAAAAATGATATTTTGATTTTTCAGAAATATAACAGTGCTTTTTTACAATATCAAGGCATAAATGTAATTTTTAAATATACTTCCGTCATAGATTTGTCTTGCAAATCACTGCAATAATGAATATAAACCGCCCAGACAAGTGAAGCTTTCAACATCAGGAGATTATTATGAAAAAATTCGGCATCTACCCTAAAGTGCTCATCGCTGTTCTGGTGATTATCTTATCAGGTTTTCTTTTCTTCTCCAGTTATCTGGAAATAGGAAAACCCGTTATTGATTTTGATCAAAAAATAACAGCAATCGGCAGGCATAAAAATATAGACATCCATTTTTCCGATTCCAATAGCGGTCTTTCACGTTTGAATGTGGAGTTGATCCAGGACAATAAGGGTCGTATTATCGCAGATAAAACCCTTCCCGCTAAAGGCGTCAAAAATGAAACCTTATCGTTTGCTCTTAACATGGCGGACTTTAAACTGCATGACGGACCTGCCGTCATAAAAATTACGGCAACGGATCATTCTCTTTTTAAAAATAAAGCTGTGATTTCAAGAGATGTTACAATCGACACGGTTCCTCCTCAAATATATCTCCTGAAAAACATTAATTATATCAATCAGGGCGGCACAGGATATGTCGCCTACTATGCCTCGGAAACCATCACCGACACCGGCGTTTATGTTAATGATTATTTTACCCCCGCCCAGCCCGCTTTGATCGACAATAAGCCGCATCACGTTGTTTACTTCGCGCTGCCGATGGACGCCGGTAAAAACACGACCCGGATTATGGCTTCTGCTCGTGATGAAGCGGGAAATGAAACAAAAATTTCCTTGCCCTTTGTCATCAAGGAAAAGAAGTTTCGCTCGGATAAAATGAATCTCAGCGATAATTTCCTGCAGATGAAAATGCCGGAGTTTCAATCTATGGTTCCCTCGCTGATGGATAAAACCCCGCTGGATGTTTTTATCTATGTAAACTCACAAATGCGTAACGAAAATTTCGCGACCATACAAAAAATATGTGAAAAATCGGTGCCCCAGGAACTATGGGAAGGAGCATTTCTGCGCATGAGCAACGCAGCGCCCATGGCTCTTTTCGGGGACAAAAGATATTACGTTTATAATAAGCAGACGGTCGCTGAATCAGTTCACGAAGGCGTAGATCTCGCGTCCCTCGCCAGGGCGCCTATCGAAGCGTCCAATCACGGCATCGTTGTATTTACGGGAGCTCTCGGAATCTACGGCAATACGGTTATCATAGATCATGGACTCGGATTGTTCAGCCTTTACGCTCATTTATCATCCATCGATACATCCGTGGGTAAAAAAGTTTCCAAAGGGGGGAAAATCGGTCTTTCAGGGTTGTCGGGACTTGCCGGCGGCGATCATCTGCACTTTAGTATCATTGTCGGCGGCAGATTCGTAAATCCGCAGGAATGGTGGGATCCCCAATGGATTACCCACAATATTACGAACCGGTAGCGTAACAGAATTACAACACCTGATTGTTTTACGGGGATTATTGCTTTCTAAACTTTTTGGTTGTCCCGATGGTTTGTGTTGACCGTGTATTTTTTTGCCGTGAAAAAAGCCGTTATTTTATTGGCCATCACCACCGAGCGATGTTTGCCACCTGTACAGCCCATGGCAATATTCAGGCGAACTTTTCCCTCTTTCTCGTAAAGCGGAATTAGCAGACTCATCAGATCCAGCGTTTTATCCAGAAACTGTTTGCTTTCCTTATTTTTCAGCACGTAGTTCTTCACACCGGCATGATTCCCGTCATAATTTTTGAGACTTTCGACAAAATACGGATTCGGTAAAAAACGCACGTCAAAGACGATATCCGCATCAACCGGTAATCCGTATCGATAACCGAACGAGGTTACATTGATGATCATTTTCTTTTTTCTGGAAGAAGTGGAAAAATGCCGCTGCACAATGTCCTTTAACTGATGAACGTTGATGGACGTTGTATCGATGATTTTATCGGCCATTTTCTTCAGCGATGAGAATTTTTCACGTTCCAGCGTAATGCCGTCCATGATAATTCCTTTTTCCGAAAGAGGATGACTTCGTCTTGTTTCACTAAATCGGTGCAGGAGGGATTCGTCGCTGGATTCCAGAAAAAGAATTTCTATCTGATAGCCTTTCTTTTTCAGTCCCTGGAATATTCTTTCGTACTTATCCAGGAAACTCCTCTCCCGCAAATCCATGACCATAGCCACGTTTTTAATTTCCGGAGATGAGGATGCGGTGATGGAAAGGAATTTTGGCAGTAAAATGACCGGCAGATTATCGACGCAGAAGAAACCGATGTCTTCGAGAGCTCTCAACGCCGTGCTTTTTCCGGACCCGGAAAGGCCGGTGATAATCGCAACTTTGAGATTATTCATCAGACTATAATCCTCTAATTACCGCCTGATCGAATTTATAAATTAAAACGCTTCGTCACTCAAATATCCGCTTCAGGCTGTGATATTCTGTCTGTCAAACTGTAATAAATGAAACGTCCTTTATCTTGATGAAACTAAAAAGCGCTGTTATTTTCCTGCTCGATGATGATTTTATACAACTCATCCCGCGATTGCGCTTTTAAAAGCTTTTTCCTGAAATCGGTTTCTTTCAACATCTTGGATATTTTTGCCAGAATTTTCAGATGCTGTCCCGCTGCGTTTTCGGGAGCCAGAAGCAGAAAGAATAAATGAACCGGTTTTCCGTCGAGAGAATCGTAATCAATACCTTGTTCACTGCGTCCAAAAGCCACAATAATATCATTGAGCGCGGGTATTTTCCCGTGCGGAATTGCGACGCCTTCTCCAATGCCTGTCGATCCGAGACTTTCCCTTTGCTTCAGAATTTCCAGAATGGAATAACTGTTCAGTTTCTGCCCGCCGCTGATGATCGTGTTAATCATCTCCGCCAGCGCCTCGTTTTTGGTTTTCGCCGACAGGTTGGCATTGATATTTTCTATATTAAAAATGTGGTCGAGTTGCATGAATTCCACCATAAAATAACCTTAGATCATTGCTTATATTTACACCATCACGACACCGGTTGCACCAATTAATTCGTTTCAATCAGCGTGTAATTTCCGTCATCCCCCCGATATACCACGCTGATATTTTCTGTTGAAGAATCCCGGTAAATCATAAAGCGGTCCTTGCTTCCTTCCAGTTCCATAATGGCTTCATCAAACGACATGGGTTTTAATACCACCTTACGGGTTTCCTTGATTTTGCTGGCTTCCGCCGCTTCCTCAGCTTCCCTTACGTTTGATTTTTCATGCTCACGCCTGATGCTTTTGGGCTTGTGCTGACGAATTTTCTCTTTTTGCTTTTTAAGTTGTTTTTCAATTTTATCCACGCACCGGTCAATCGCCACCCGCATATCCTTGGCTTCTTCTTTCGCGTTTATATTCCATCCATTGGAACTTAAATTTATTTCGGTGGAATTTCTGAATTTTTCCATGGAAATAACGATATGAGCTTCGGCAGGCGCGTCTAAATATTTTTTTATTTTCTCCAGCTTCTCTTCGGCGTAAACTTTTTGCCAGTTCTCTCCTTCACCGTTTCTAAAAGTTACCGAAATTTTCATAATCGCTCCTCCTTTTTATTTGATCGTCCTATCAACCTCTATAGATTTTTTTTCTTTCTCCGAGCTGGCATTCAAGAGGCTCGTCATATATTGATGTAAAAAACAAAAGTCAATGAAAATTTTACCCATGCTCACAAGCATCGCACAAAACCGGTTAAAAATATTTCTTTCTCTGGGAAGAAGGAAGAATCCCCATCATTTCCCTGTATTTAGCGACGGTTCGTCTAGCAATATCAATCCCTCTTTCTTTCAACATTCCGACAATCTCGCAATCGCTGTAGGGCTTGCGGGGTTTTTCCCCGTTGATAATCTGCCTGATTTCTTCTTTCACGCTCTTCGATGCCACAGTGCCTTCAGATGTCGTTTTGATGGAGCTGCCGAAGAAATACTTCAATTCGAAAATTCCCTGAGGCGAGTGCATATATTTATTGTTCACAACCCGGCTGATGGTTGATTCATGCATTTCTATGTCATTGGCAATATCTCGTAAAACCAGCGGTTTCAGAAAATCGATTCCCCTGTCGAAAAATTCCTTTTGAAACTTGACGATACTTTCCGCGACTTTATAGATGGTTGTTTGTCTCTGCTGAATACTTTTAATCAGCCATGTGGCCGATTGAACCTTATCCTTGATATACTTTTTACCGTTTTCGGCATCCTGATGTCCGTGAGCGGAAAGACCGGCCATAATTTCCCGGTAAAAATTACTGATACGCAGACGCGGCATTCCGTCATCGTTCAAAATAATTTTATAGTCGTCCCCCGCTTTCACGACATACACATCGGGAATAATCGACTGCGTTCTCTCCTCCGAATAAATGCTTCCCGGTTTCGGATTCATGGCGCTGATCAATAAAACCGCCACTTCCACTTCCCGCAAAGGCGCCTTTAATTTTTGCGCGATATGGCCGTAATGCTTCAGTTCCAGATCTTTGAGAAAATCCGTAATGATGATTTCAATCAGCTTGTTTTTTACGCCGAGCATCCTCGCCTGGACAAGAAGGCATTCCTGAAGATTACGGGCGGCAATTCCCGGAGGATCGAATTCCTGAACCCTTTTCAACACCGCTTCGACAAATTCGTCGTTGACGTTCTCCAGCGCGGCAATCTCCTGCACAGTCGCACACAAATAACCATTTTGATCAAGATTGCCGATAATCTGGTTGCAAACCTTTTCCTCTTCCGGAGAAAAAGAGGAAAGGGTCATCTGCCAAGTCAGATGTTTGGACAGAGACGGACTCTCCGTTAAAATATTGTCCCAGGACGTTTCTTCGCCGTCTTTGCCTCCATAGGTCGCACCGACCGGACCATAATCCTCCAGATAATTCGCCCAGTCAAATTCTTCGGTGCCTGCTCCCTTCTCAACATTCAGTTCTTCCGTGTGCTCAGCGGCCTTGAGATTCTCCCGTTCCGCCGACAAAACGTCTTTTTCAAAATCGTCACTGATTGACTCTTCGTTCCCCTCATCCGGAGACACTTCCTCCAAAAGGGGATTTTCTTCCATCTCCTGATTAATGGCTTCAACGAGTTCCTGACGGGTCAATTGAAGCAATTTGATCGCCTGCTGCAATTGAGGCGTCATGATTAACTGCTGAGAAAGTTTGAGACTCTGTTTTAATTCAAAAGCCATATGATAAATGGATGTCCTACAAATTAAATGATTCGCCAAAATAAAATTTTCTCGCCAGCTCGCTATTGGCGATTTCGTCCGGGGCGCCTTCAACAAGTATAGCCCCCTCATTCACGATATACGCGCGATCACAACATGAAAGTGTTTCCCGTACGTTGTGGTCGGAAATAATGATTCCGATCCCCTTGGTTTTCAATTTGTCGATTATTTTCTGAATATCAGCCACCGCCAGTGGATCAATACCCGCGAAAGGCTCATCCAACAGCATATATTTAGGCGACGTAACAAGAGCTCTCGTAATCTCTACGCGCCTTCTTTCCCCCCCTGAAAGCGAGTAAGCGTAATGCTTGGCCAAGGAGGTCAAATCCAGTTCAGCGAGAAGTTCGGAAAGCCGTTCCTCTCTCTCTATTTCCTGTAAATCAAGCGTTTCCAGAATCGCCAGAATATTTTCTTCCACGGTCAGCTTGCGGAATATAGAAGGTTCCTGTGGCAGATAATTCAACCCTTTACGCGCTCTCAAATACATGGGGAATCCGGTAATATTTTCACCATCGAGAAATATTTCCCCCGCATCAGGTTTCACCAGTCCGACGATCATATAGAAGGTGGTTGTTTTCCCCGCACCGTTCGGCCCCAGCAAACCGACCACTTCGCCCGGTGATATGGACAGGTCAATTTGATTGACAACCTTCCTTTTACTGTAGATCTTTACTAATCCTTGCGCCAATAAATCGCTCATGATTTGCGGTGACAGTCTCCTGTTTATTTGATGCCCGTCTTGTTCTTGTCCTGAGGATAAATAATCGCTTTCACCTGTTTTTCCGAGTCACTCTCGACCACGCCCCGGTTTTCATCCAGAAAGACAATCACCCTGTCTCCCCGGATTATGTTTTTGCCTTCTTTCAGGACGGCGTTGCCCGTTAGAATGACCTTGCTGCTTTCTCTAAAAAATACGGCTTCGTCACCCGAGGCAGTTCTCTCTCCCTGAATCAAAGAAACGTTTCCCTTCGCTTCCACTTTATCCAGTTCACCGGTGGGATCCGTTCCGGCAGGTCCGGCCTTATCATTTTTTTCGCTGTCCTTTTTATAATACAATAATATCTTGTCCGATTTGAGTATGCTGTTGCCTTGAATAACTTTTGCATTGCCTGAAAAAACGACCAGTTTCTTTTCGTTAAATGCTTCCATCCGGTCGGACGTGATTTCCATCGGTTCATTAGAGTTGTTTTTCATGAAATCATTCGCGGCGTATGCCTGAATAAACACCGGAAAAACAAAAGACAATATTAATATATATATTTTCTTATCAATCATTGAATTGCTCAGTTAACAATAGCTTTGACCGTCGAGGGTATATTCAATTCCCCTTTATCCATTAATAAAGCCATGCCCTTTCCGGTAATTTTCATATGTTCATTCTCAATGGTTACCGGCGCGTCGGTGTAAAATTTCTTCTGAAGATCGCTGTAATAAATATAATCCGTAGTAAATCGGTCGCCGGCATCGGAATGAATCACCACATTACCTTTAATTTCGATGTCTTTCTTTTCCGTGTGCATCTGGCCTTTGTCCGCGCTCATTTCAAATACTTTTCCGTCGGCTGTTGTTAATTTTATCTGAACCTGATCCAATATAGCAAGGTTTTGTTTTCTATCGTAGGTGGCTGTTTCAGCCGTGACTTCCCATTTCATATTGGCTTCGCCAACTTCTGTATAAACAAAGCCCTTAATTTCCAGGTCAACACTCTCCTGCAAAGCTTTTAATACGTTTTGCGGTTTATTCAAACCGGTCATAATTGCTGTCGTAACGGCGATCAAAACCGCCACGATGACAATCACAACGGATACGATAATAATTTTCTTTTTACCTATAGCCATATTCGCCATTTTTCTCGTGATATTAAAGGTTTTCAGCATTTCCTTTCTTGAGCATGACTATATCATTCACCGTAACCAGTGTAAAGGAATAAGGTCATTATTCTTATCAGAATTTAAATGACAGGACATCAGATTACATCTTAGAAGTCGTATCTGGCGGCTATTTCCGGCCATTTTCCCTGCGCCTGAAGTATCATGTCGCAGATTTCCCTTACCGCGCCATGCCCTCCTCTGTTTGTCGTCACGTAATCTACCTGCTTTTTAACAATATCGAGGGCATCGGCGACCGCCGCGGAAAATCCAACGCTTTTCAATACGGGAATATCAACGATATCATCTCCCATATAAGCGACTTCTCTATCCGATAAGTTATGCTTCAGAAGAATTTTTTCAAATATCTCTTTTTTGTTTAAAGCTTTCTGATACACCTCTTTTATGTCGAGATCCTTAGCGCGATGTTCTACTGTTTTCGACTTCCTACCTGTTAAAATGGCAACCTGTATCCCGTAGCGCTGAATCATCTTAATCCCGTGACCGTCGCGGACATCAAAATTCTTCAGTTCACGCCCTTCGCTGTCCATGATGATCCGGCCGTCCGTCATTACCCCGTCAACATCCAGAATCAGTAATTTAATTTTCTTCAGTTTCTCTTTGATATTTTTTTTCATCTCCTTAATTACCCTTCCCTGTTTAATTCTTTTTACTTACCACTCTAAATACTTTATTTTCAGGTTATTCTAATTTTATTTCCTGATTAAATAACTTATATTTCAAGACCTCGTCTTTCGTTTTTCTCTCTTATAAAATCAAAAAGTAGTTTTAAAATAAAAAAAGCGTAAAAAAAGATTGGTACAACTAATTTCCCAGAGTTTATTGTAGGCACTAATAATGCGTAAGCAATGTATAAAACTAATGCCACCTTCACCACTGAAATTTTTATAATGCCATGCTTCCGATGGAAATCAAAATATTTATTATCTAACAATGGCTTGCGCATTTTCACTAACACAATTAGCATGATATCAATCAATGCCAATACGCCCAGAAAACTTATGATAGCGGTTCTCGATAAACCGGTAATTTCTTGTAAAAATGTCATTTGAACCACCAATCCCTGAGTCGTTCTACCCTACTTCCAGCCTGTTCACCAAGTTCTATAAAACATAGGGACATCATACTATTTCTCCATTTTTATCTTCTTTTAATGTCACCGCCTAAGATATCTCATATTGAGCGAGACTGTTTTTTTACCAGACTGTCAATTTGCTTCAGTGTCGCAAGTAGTTTCTCCATGTCGTTCAGATATAGAGAATTGGCGCCGTCGCAAAGGGCTTTATCCGGATCGCGGTGAACTTCAAAAAATAAACCGTCCACCCCCGCCGCCACAGCCGCCCGCGCCAGATACTTGACCATATCCCGCTGTCCGCCCGAGCAGGTGCCCTGCCCGCCCGGCAATTGAACGGAATGCGTGGCGTCAAAAATGACCGGATATCCCATCTCCCGCAGAATCGGCAGAGAGCGGACATCGAATACAAGATTGTTATAACCGAATGACGCTCCCCGTTCGGTTATCATTATTCTGTCGTTGCCGGCCGTTCTGGCCTTTTCGATGACATTCGCCATATCCCAGGGCGCCAAAAACTGTCCTTTCTTGATGTTGATCACCCGCGCCTTGTTCGCAATCTCTAAAATAAAATCGGTCTGACGGCACAAAAAAGCGGGAACCTGCACGACGTCCAATATTTTTGCCGCCTCGTCAATTTCTTCAAAACGATGGACATCCGAGAGAACGGGAATATCGAGTTTATCTTTGATGGTCTTCAATATTGCCAGACCCTTTTGGGCGCCGGGGCCACGATACGATTTTATCGAAGTCCGGTTGGCTTTATCGTAAGATGCCTTGAAGATAAAAGGGATGTCCAGTTTCGTCGCTATCTTTTTCAGATAACGCGCAATATCCATCGCCGATTGTTCATCCTCAATAACGCAGGGCCCCGCGATCAGGACAAATTTCTTATTATCTCCGACGACAAAATCTTTTATTTTTATTTTTTTCATCATTTTTCGCTCCCGGATTTTTTCTGTGCCTTTTCCTGTATAAGTTTAATGTTTAATCTCGGTATTCGTTGAGCGGCTTTCGCCGAGTCCGGATTGAGCCTGTAGGCTTTCGTATAGGCATCAAGCGCTTCCGGGTACATGCCTTTCTTTTCATAAGCTTCGCCTAAATTCGCATAGGCATCATCATTTTCAGCGTCCAGTTTCAGAGCCGTTTTATAATGATTAATGGCCATGTCCGTGTTGCCGCACGTGGCGTGAGCGTAACCCAATCCGGCGTAAGAATCGGCATTCTTCGGTTCCAAATCAACGATTCGCTGATAATATCTGATGGCCTTGGAACAATTTTTTTCTTTCAAATAATACGGGGCTACAATGTTTAAAACGTCTTTCG
>JASEHT010000389.1 GCA_030018675.1 Smithella sp. | reverse complement strand
CAAGATATTTGATATACGCCTGCATCGCATTTTTCGTATCTTCGGTATCGAGACAGCGGATGCTTTGTCCCATCTCGATGCTTAATCCGTGTCTCAGAGTCGTTTCCGAACCTTCATGAACACACTTTTTAATGGCGTCCACGGCCGTCATGGGACGCTTGCTCATCAGATTGGCAAATTCCTGCACCTTCTGCCTGAATTCCGCCTTATTGAAACACTCCGTAATCAAGCCGACGCGCTGTGCTTCCTGAGGATTCAACTGATTGCCGCGCAGCATGAACTCCAGCGCCTTCGCCCGGCCGATGAGACGGGGCAGTCTCTGTGTGGAACCTCCGCCGGGTATGATGTTAATCAATACTTCCGGCTGACCGATGGTGAATCCCTGATCGCCAACCATGAAGCGGAAATCGAAACAGGCGGAAAGCTCGGTGCCTCCGCCGTTGCAATTGCCGTTGATCGCCGCAATCGTAATTTTGTGGAGCCGCTCAATAGCGAAATACACTCTTTGCATAATAAACCACAAATAAAGGCTCGAAGAATAGCCGCTCAGGATTCTGGCAAATTTCAGCATCAGCGATTCGTACCAGCCGAAACAATCCATCAGCCAGTTGGTATGGGTAGTTATGTATTTGAAAATAGCGCCGGTTA
>JASEHT010000388.1 GCA_030018675.1 Smithella sp. | reverse complement strand
TGCCAATATGTTTCAATCCACGCGCCCACGCGGGGCGCGACCCCAAACATGACCTTAGTGTAAATCTGCGTAGTGGTTTCAATCCACGCGCCCACGCGGGGCGCGACATGTCTTAATGTCTGGTTCAATCGGTACTCCCGGTTTCAATCCACGCGCCCACGCGGGGCGCGACCGAACTAACGGGCATATCAAGATCACGAATTTCCGTTTCAATCCACGCGCCCACGCGGGGCGCGACACCACAATCAAAACCCCACGGCATACAGCTTTCTTGTTTCAATCCACGCGCCCACGCGGGGCGCGACCTTAATGCGGCTCAACGATGAGTTGGAAGGAGCCGTTTCAATCCACGCGCCCACGCGGGGCGCGACCCGCTTTGCGTTGTGCTGCTGAATAGCGCCCATTGTTTCAATCCACGCGCCCACGCGGGGCGCGACACGAACTCGGACTGAGTATCGCCGGGACGCAGTACGTTTCAATCCACGCGCCCACGCGGGGCGCGACGCAAATCTGGAAGTGCTTCTTCGTGAGACGCAAGTTTCAATCCACGCGCCCACGCGGGGCGCGACGATCACACCTACTAACCAGAAGCAGACACCCCAGTTTCAATCCACGCGCCCACGCGGGGCGCGACCATAGCCCTACCCGATGAACCACGGTGTACTTAAGTTTCAA
>JASEHT010000387.1 GCA_030018675.1 Smithella sp. | reverse complement strand
TGAAGAAGGATTCGTAATCCGGAAACGCTCCGGTTTTGATATCGCCGGTTTTCGGGCCCAGATCCCAGCGCATCAGGGGGTGTCTGCCGTTGTTGAGCGCCATTTCCAGAGCGGCCACCATGTTGAACATCATGCAGTTGGTATGGCCCATATGACGACCGGAGAGCGTCGCCTCGACACAGCCGGTTGCGGACCAGTCGCGCGCGTGTTCGGGCGGATAGTTGAATTCCGCCAGCGACGCCATGACCGCTTCGTCATTATGAATGGACGGCGTAGCGGTTGTATTCAGATTCACCTCGCAAAGCCTCTTCAGATAAGTCGCGCTGTTTTTCTCGCGGCTGTAACGGGCGTTGACATTGGGATCGCGGATACAGAGCATTTCCGTCACTTTCAGAAAGATGTAGGTCATATCATTGACGGCGTCCTCGCCTTCAGGCGTCACCCCGCCGAGCGTAATTGCCTGATCGGACGAACTGCCGCCGAAAAGATGATTGCCGATATCCGGAATAAGCGGCAAATGATCGGTGCATCGCATATAGAAACAGCCGATGAGTTCCAGCGCATGCCTGAGATATTCCTGCTTCGCTTTTTCATCGGAGAGTATTTTCATGTCGGCTTCGAAATACGGTTGAAGCCACTGATCGAGCCGCCCCAGCGAAAAACCGGCGTTGGTGTTTTCCATGT
>JASEHT010000386.1 GCA_030018675.1 Smithella sp. | reverse complement strand
CTTCATCCTTGCCGCGTATAACATTTAAAAGTTTTTCGGTTGAATTTATATCTTTCTTAATTTTAGACAAGAAAATCCCCCCATCTGAACTCTCTTATTAACGTCTTCCAGTAAACAAAAAAGGAGTTTCCTGTCCTTATAATGAAATTTCAATGACTTGTAAACATTTTTTTTGGTTTTTTAAATTTTTTTTTGAATGGGTGGAATACTAAATTATAGAAATATTTTCATAAATCTTTCAATTCTGATGGAAAGAACTTGTGCGATTGTTCATTTTTTGCTACAAGCCTGATAAATTTATTAAAATACCGAACATTTCCCGATTGTTATGAAGAACAAAAAAATCATCGTTCCTTTTTTTTTATTGATAGTTTCCCTGGTGTTATTATTTTCGATGCGTGTTTTTTCGATCGTCTCAACCAGTCCTGCGGAAACCACCTCATCGGACATCGCCGCGCTTCCTTCCGAAGATAAATCAAGTTTAGAATTGACATCGAATCCGTCCATTTCATTTCGCAATATTAAAATACCGGATTCCATCGTCTCTCTTTCTTCCGGGTTCGTTGTCGTCGTTGATAAAAAATATCAAAAACTATACGTTTTTCATAAATCGGATTCTTTCTCCAAGGTATTCGAAGCTCCCTGTTCAACAGGCAAAAATCAGGGGGACAAACAAGTCGAGGGCGACGCA
>JASEHT010000385.1 GCA_030018675.1 Smithella sp. | reverse complement strand
TATATTTTGACGCCTGTTTCATATAATATTTTTTGCCGCTCGCAATCTGTTCGGTCACCGAAGGCAATTCACCCTGCTGGCGCAGCTTTGAGCCTCTACCGTCGCAATAAATACAGCCACCCGTGGCCACATGTCCGTCTCGGTTCGGACAGGTGAAGCCCGCATCGATTTGAAGTTTGTGTACATTACAACCAAACAGGTTGCGCCAGTAACTTTTCAGGTCATTATATCTTTTATTGCCAGGTTTAACCAAAGCCGCCTCATTTTTATATTGTTTTTTTGCAGTCTATGCCGTAAAAAATATTCGTCATTCCCAAACAGACGGGAATCAAGTATTTCTCTTTCCTCCCTTGAGGGCTACAGTGCCCTTCAGGGTAGAGGAAACCAAAAGGAGGGTGAGAATTTTCAAAGTCCCCCTCCCTTTAATTCCCGCCCACCAGGGGCGGGAAAAGAGAATCGGATTCATTTTGCAATGGCACGACGAAGTGTTTTTACTATTGATTTAAAACAAGAGCAAGTGTTTGATTTCAGAAATGGATAACTTAATTGATACATATGATGTTGCGGTAATCGGCGGCGGTCATGCGGGCTGTGAAGCGGCCCTGGCTTCCGCGCGCATGGGTTGCCGGACAATTTTATTCAATATCAATCTGGACTCTATTGCATTGATGTCCTGCAATCCGGCCATCGGCGGGCTGGCTAAAGGACAACTGGTAAAGGAAATCGATGCTCTTGGCGGCGAGATGGGCAAAGTCACCGACA
>JASEHT010000384.1 GCA_030018675.1 Smithella sp. | reverse complement strand
GCACAGATTTTTAACAAAGAAAAGGGCTTTGGAAATTATCGCGGGTTTTTCCCGGTCCGGTGTCCTCGTGATCGGGGATGTCATGGTTGACCATTTCATCTGGGGCAATGTTTCTCGTATTTCTCCGGAGGCGCCCGTGCCGGTGGTCGATGTTCAAAAGGACAGTGTTCTGCTCGGCGGTTGTGCGAATGTTCTTAATAATATCCACGCTATGGGCGGGAAGGTCTATGTCGCCGGTGTGATCGGCAATGATAATATCGGAAGGAATTTGCTCAAAGACCTGACTGACCGGAACATCGATACAAAAGGCATCTTTGTTGAAAAAAACAGACCGACGACTCTGAAAACAAGGATTGTTGCGCAGGGGCAACAGATGGTACGTTTTGATAAGGAAGACAGGAAACCGATTACGGAATCCGGAATAAATAAAATTTTGACCTATGTGAAATCGCTGCGACATAAAATAGGAGCCATCGTTGTTTCCGATTATAATAAAGGCGTTGTTTCCAAAGAACTCATTGAGGGCATTAAAAAAATTGTTGATGGCACGGGAATTTTTATTTGTCTCGATCCGAAACAGAGCAATTTTTCAACATACAGGGGAGTGGATGTTATCACGCCGAATCACTTCGAGGTTCAGCGTGCCGCCGGCGTGGAGCTATCGGGAAATTACGATATTGAACGATTAAGCGAATCTCTTTTGAAAAAATTCAATTTTCCCGCCATCCTGGTGACGCGCGGCGAAGAGGGGATGAGTCTGTTTGAAAACGGAAGGAAAACCGTTCATACGCATTTTCCGGCTCAGGCCAGAGAAGTTTATGATGTAACCGGCGCCGGAGACACGGTGATCGGCATGCTTGCGCTTGGATTGGCGGCGAAGGCCAATATAAAAGAGGCGACATGTCTGGCCAATCTGGCCGCCGGCATCGTGGTTGAAAAAATAGGAACAGCGACGGTTTCACAAAAAGAGCTTATCGAACTATTATGAGCAATGCTATTCCGGCCGAACCGGTAAAATTGATTTTCAGCCTTTTCGCGAAAGAGGAAAGCCTGATCAATGAAACCATAAGTACATTGTCGTCTGCTTATGGAGAGCCGGATTTCATCAGTGAAGTTTTGCCGTTTGATTATACGGATTATTACGGCGAGGAATTGGGGGGAAATCTTCTCAGAAGATTTCCCCGGAGACGCCGGTGGTCACGCTTCCAACTAATGT
>JASEHT010000383.1 GCA_030018675.1 Smithella sp. | reverse complement strand
CAAAGTGCCATTCCCGCGTAGGCGGGAATCCAGTAATAACAAGAAGTTGAATTAATGTAAAAATAATATTGACCGTCATTATTTATGTATTTAATTGCCGGATTAATAATCAGTTTCCATGACTTATTTAGCCGCCTGTTCGATGGCCAACATTTTTCTTGACGGTCAATGCGTCTTATTATAAAAACTCGACATTGAAATCGAATATCATCAGATAACAATTAACTTAAGGAGATAAATTATGAAAAGTTCTTTTTCTTGGAAGAGCAAACTTTTTGCGTTATGTATCATGCTTATCCTGGCAATGTTCGTTGCCGGTTGCGGTTCCGACGGCTGGGGCGATCCCCCTCGTCAGGCAGCCGCGGTGGATCCCGTGGAACCTTGGACCGTGACGGCTACAGCGGCGGATTGGCTGACAACAAATCCCTACAATGATAAACACGACGGCGGCTGGGTTTATTCCGCCCGCGAAGACGTACTTTATGCCATCTATCCGGAAAGCTACTCTAACTTTAATCTTTACCGTATCGATCACATCGGTGAAACTTCTGCCGTTGCGACGACCTATGTGTATGGCCGCCACGGGTCTCACCCGGTGATCGACGATACCGGCACTTATATCTATCTGCTGCCGTCCGAGGAAACCAATCAGTTGGAGCGTTATAACACGGTTACCGACGAACTTGAAACACTTGCTGCGGCGCCTCAATGGGGCACCTTTTCTCACGGCGCTTGGAAAGACGGCAAGCTCTGGATCGTTCTTAATGACTACCACCTGTACCAATACGATCCGGGAACAAACGTCTGGAACGACGCGATGGAAGTTTTCAGCGGTAGGGCTAATGTGGCCTCTTCCGGTCCGGCTTCGAATCTGATTTATATCATAAGAAGGGACGCTGGCGATTTCTTTTCCTATGATGTGATGACCGCCACCCTGACCGCGCTGGATCCTCATCCGTACGGTTTTAATCTCGGCGGCAACGGCCAGTTCACCTGGTTCGGCGCTGATGTAGGTTTTATTTACGCGATGGGCGGCTGTTCCGGCACCTCGGCCATTTACGACATCGCCGGCGGTGAATGGCACAGCATGGATGATCCCAAAACTAACTCAAACTGCGTTGGCCATGCTACTTACGACACATCACGAAGCCGTCTTTACGTTGCCGATGGATCGAGCAACGCTTTTTACTATCAGTTTTAACCTCTAACTTGGAAGCTGACTTGGAAGGCCGCCCGAACGGGCGGCCTTTTTTTGTGCTGTTTTCTACACTTTTAAAAACAAACGCCATCCCGCATACATTGATCCGGGAATCAGATCCAGCGCGCCGGAAGCTTCGGCA
>JASEHT010000382.1 GCA_030018675.1 Smithella sp. | reverse complement strand
CCACAGATAATGACCTTTCTTTACTGGCAAAAGACATTATAGCCAATGCAGGGGTTGGAATATACATCGTTCAAGATAGTAAGTTTGTATATGTAAGTGATTTGTATCGCAGAATAACAGGCTACACAAACGAAGATCTCATCAGTGAATATTCCCTGAAATACATCTATCCGGAAGACCGGGAGAAGGTTAGATATCAGGCGATTAAATGCCTCAAAAAAGAGAGTTTCGAACCTTACGAATACAGGTTTATCAGGAAAGATAATGAACTCAGATATATTCTGGAGACCGTTACGTCCATAACCTATAAAGGCGAGCGCGCCACGCTGGGAAGCTTCATGGACATCACCGAGCGGAAGGTGATGGAGGAAAAATACAGAACGATTCTGGAAAATATTCATGAAGGGTATTTCGAAGTCGATCTTGCCGGAAACTTTACATTCTTCAACGATTCCGTATGCCGCGTTCTGGGATATTCCAGAGAAGAATTGGCGGGCATGAACAACCGGCAATACACCCCGGATAAGGAAACCGCGAATAAAGTTTATCAGGCATATAATTACGTCTATACGACGGGCACTCCTCTCAAAGAAGTGGGCTGGAACATCGTCAGAAAAGACGGTGCCGTGAGATACGTCGAGGGATCGATATCGCTGCTAAAAGATTCGTCTGGCAAACCAATTGGTTTCAGGGGCATCACGCACGATGTGACCGAACGCAAGAAAGCCGAAGAAGCTTTAAGCCAGAGCGAGGAGAAGTACAGAAGCATTCTGGAAAACATTCAGGAAGCATATTTTGAAGTCGATCACGCCGGCAATTTTACTTTCTTCAATGACTCTCTCTGCCGGATAACCGGCTGTTCCAGAGAGGAACTCTCAGGCGCGAATTACAAACAATTTTCGGATAAAGAGAATTCCAAAAACGTTTTCATTGTATTCAATAAAGTTTTCACCACCGGACAACCGACTGATGGATTCGATTGGCTGATCATCAGAAAAGACGGTTCCAAGAGATACATTGAAGCATCCGTCTCATTAAAAATTGATTCCCCAGGGAAACCATGCGGTTTCAAAGGCGTTATCCGCGACATCACCGAACGTAAACGGATCGAGCAGGAACTCAACCACATGGCCACCCACGACGTTCTGACGGGATTGCCGAATCGCCTGATGTTCAGCCAGTTGCTGAATCACGCGATACAATCCGCATTGCGCAACAAAAAGCAACTGGCTGTTTTCTTCATAGACCTGGACCGCTTCAAAACGATCAACGATTCTCTCGGACATGAAGCGGGGGACTTGCTTCTGAAGGAAATGTCTTCGCGCTTCAAACAAACATTGCGTACGGTTGACGTTGTCGGACGTCTCGGCGGTGATGAGTTCATTATCATGATGGAAGATTTTACCGATTTAAAACAGGTGGAAACGCTGGCTCATAAAGTCCTTTCCACGGTTATAAAACCGATGGCCATCATGGGGGAAGAATGCCGGATCACCGCCAGCATTGGGATCAGTGTATATCCCAGGGACGGAAAAGACGAACAAACGCTGATGAAAAATGCCGATATCGCCATGTATTACGCCAAGGAGCAGGGCAAAAACAATTTTCAATTCTATTCGGAAAACATTC
>JASEHT010000381.1 GCA_030018675.1 Smithella sp. | reverse complement strand
ACTTATTGATGATTTCCATGAACGGAATTTGCCTGAACTGGTAACTCGGAATAAGGAATTTTCTGAAGTAAGGGGTAAGGCGGATGTCGTCATCGGTATGAGGCGCGCGGGTAAGACCTGGTTTTGTTATCAGAAAATAAAAGAACTGATTGCCTCGGGAATAAAAAAAGAGGAGATACTCTATCTTAACTTTGAAGATGATCGATTGCTTGAGTTTAACGTTAATAATTTTCAGGACATTCTTGATGTCTATTTCGGGAAATATCCCGAACATCGAAATGCCCGGTGTTATTTTTTCTTTGATGAGATACAGAGAATTGATCAATGGGAAATGTTCATAAGGCGCTTGCTTGATACGGAAAATCTTCAAATTTTCATTACCGGCTCATCTTCAAAGTTACTTGGCTCAGAAATAGCCACCAGCTTACGGGGGCGTTCTCTCGCGATAGAAATATTCCCGTTCAGTTTTGAGGAGTTTTTGAAATTTCACGGGCTTTTTTCCGGCAGTCCAAAAACGTTTGGCGCGAACACGGCCTCCGTATTACGCAAGGCTGTAAAAGATTATCTTGATGTTGGAGGTTTCCCGGAAGTACAGAAACTGGATAGCAATCTTCGCATTGAAGTATTACAGGGTTATATTAATTCTGTATTGCTGAAAGACATCATTGAGCGCCATAAGGTAAGCAATATTATCGTGATTAAACATCTTGTCCGCCATATTATGAATTCTTCCGGCGGGCAATTCAGTGTTAACAAATTCTTCAATACCATGAAAAGCATGTCGATCAAATGTACCAAGAACAGCTTGTATGAATATCTTGATTATTTGACAGAGGCTTTTTTGTTTTACAAAGTTCCCATTCACAGTCGCTCTGAAAAATCAAGGCTGATCAATCCGGCTAAAATCTACACCATTGACACTGGACTTTTAAACGCCATGACCTTTCGTAATTCATATAATTACGGCCAGTTACTGGAAACCATAGTATTTATGCACCTGCGTCGCGGGGGTTATGGTGCGGAATATGTCAATACAAAAGACGGGCGTGAAGCTGATTTCTTTGCGCGGCATAGAATTTCAGGCGAGACGCAACTGATTCAGGTATGCTGGGAGATGTCGGATAAAAAGACCTTTGCAAGAGAACTCCATGGATTGAAAAGCGCAATGGATGAACTTTCACTCTCCACAGGCACGATCGTAACATGGGATGACGAAACCATCATAGAGAAGAAAATAAAAGCAATTCCCATCTGGAAATGGCTTTTAATTTAGAAGTGTTACATTTGCAAAGCGGCATATTTCATTCAGATCAGACAAAGTAAATACGAAAATGATCGGGTGTTGCGCAAAGGTCTTTACCCTATTATTGAACGCAACAATTAAGGGGTGTTATGTTTGCCAATAGGGTTTTACTTGTAACTGGTGGTACGGGGTCATTCGGAAACGCCGTTTTGCGACGCTTTCTGCATACGGACATAAAAGAAATTCGTATCTTCAGCCGTGACGAAAAGAAACAGGACGAAATGCGCAATGCCCTGCGGAATCCAAAGGTGAAGTTCTATCTGGGGAATGTTCGGGATTATGACAGCCTTCTCTGTGGTTAAGTTTTGACAACACTGTTGGGATAAATAGAGTGTTATT
>JASEHT010000380.1 GCA_030018675.1 Smithella sp. | reverse complement strand
CTGATGCCGAAAAGGCCCATAAAGAAGCGCATAAAATCCGCTCTGAATTCGTTCTTGCCGTAAAAGGCAAAGTGCGCAAGAGACCGGAAGGCATGAATAATCCGGATCTGAAAACCGGAGAAATTGAAGTCATTGTATCTGAACTGGAAATCATGAACGAATCCAGAACGCCTCCGTTCTCTTTTGATGATGAGGAAATTTCGGAAAACATCCGTCTCAAATATCGGTATCTCGATTTGCGCCGTCCGGTCATACAGAAAAATCTATTTTTACGCAGTAAGCTTGCCGCTGCGACGCGTCGCTATTTCGAGGGAAACGGTTTTATTGAAGTGGAAACCCCCTTTCTGGGGAAAAGCACCCCTGAGGGAGCCCGTGACTATCTGGTTCCCAGCCGGATCTCCAAAGGTATGTTTTACGCGTTGCCGCAATCTCCTCAGATATTCAAGCAGCTTCTGATGGTTTCCGGTTTCGACCGTTATTATCAGATCGTCAAATGTTTCCGGGATGAAGATTTGCGCGCCGACCGGCAGCCGGAATTTACACAAATTGACGTCGAAATGTCCTTCATCACCGAAGAAGACATTATGATGATGATGGAAGGTCTGATGAAAGCCATCTTTAAAGCCTGCCTGAACAAGGACATTGCGCTTCCTCTTCCAAGGCTGGCGTATGCTGATGCCATCAACCGCTATGGTAAAGACAATCCCGACACACGTTTCGGAATGGAAATCGTCGATCTGACGCATATTGTTAAAAATTCGGGCTTCAAACTATTTTCCGAAGTCGCCGCTTCCGGCGGCGTAATCAAGGCGATCAACGCTGAACAGGCGTCAACGCTTTCGCGTAAAGATCTGGACAGTTTGCAGGACTTTGTTGCCATTTACGGAGCAAAAGGTCTTGCCTGGGCGAAGGTCAACGCTGCCGACTGGACTTCGCCGATATTTAAATTCTTTAAACCGGAAGAAATAGAAAGCATCGGCAAAGCGATGAATGCCAAAGCAGGAGACATCCTTTTCTTTGTCGCCGACACGCCAAAAGTTGTATCAGACTCTCTGGGCAATCTGCGTTTGAATCTGGGTAAAAAACTTAATTTGACCGATTCCAATGCGCTGGCATTTACGTGGATTACCGAATTTCCGCTGATGGAATATTCGGAATCGGAAAAGCGCTTTGTTTCCACGCATCATCCCTTCACGTCGCCTTTTCTTGAAGATCTGCCGCTGATGACCACCGATCCCGGGAAAGTGCGCGCCAGAGCCTACGATCTGGTGCTCAACGGTTCGGAAATCGGTGGAGGAAGTATCCGTATTCATAACAAGGATGTGCAGGCGCAAGTATTCAGTGCATTGAAACTAAGCGATGAAGAAGCCCGATTGAAATTCGGATTCTTGTTGGATGCTCTTGAATATGGCGCTCCGCCGCATGGCGGCCTTGCTTTCGGGCTGGACAGACTGACGATGATTATGACCGGCGCGGATTCGATCCGCGATGTTATCGCCTTCCCCAAAACACAGAAGGCATCCTGCTTGATGACCGATGCTCCCTCGAAGGTCAGCATCGAACAACTGATGGAGCTTTCTTTAAAAATCGTTTAATCATGAATATCGGAGTGAATCATGGCGAAAATTAAAAAAGTGAAAATTATCACCGCTTTC
>JASEHT010000037.1 GCA_030018675.1 Smithella sp. | reverse complement strand
GTTGACAGAAAATTTATAATGATGAATATACGCGCCCTGATGAGATAGAATATAGAGGTTGCTTTGAGTAAACTGTTACAAAAAGAAATTGAACGCCGCCGCACCTTCGGCATTATCAGCCATCCCGACGCGGGGAAAACAACGCTCACGGAAAAGCTGTTGCTTTTCGGCGGAGCCATTCAAATGGCCGGCGCGATCAAGGCGCGCAAAGCATCGAAACACGCCCTGAGCGACTGGATGGCCATTGAAAAAGACCGCGGCATTTCCGTCACGTCGTCGGTCATGAAATTCGAGTACGCCGACTGCGAAATCAATCTGCTGGACACGCCCGGCCATCAGGATTTTTCGGAAGACACTTACCGTGTGCTCACCGCCGTGGACAGCGCGCTGATGGTGATTGACGCTGCCAAAGGAGTGGAGACGCAAACCCAGAAGCTGATGGAAGTCTGCCGCCTGCGCAATACGCCGATTATCACCTTCATCAACAAACTCGACCGCGACTGTCTGCCGCCGCTGGAGATTCTTTCGGATATCGAAGACAAACTGCAGATCGAATGCTCGCCGCTTTCCTGGCCGATCGGTATGGGCAAGCGCTTCAAAGGCGTTTACAACATATATGACAAGAAACTGCATCTATTCACGCCGGGGAAATCCAAACGATCCGAAGGCGGAGTTGTCATCAACGATTTATCCGATCCTCTTCTTGATGAATTATTGGAAAGCCAGGCCGATGAACTGCGCGAAGAAGTCGCTCTTTTGGAAGGCGCGGCCAATCCTTTTGATTTAAAGGAATATCTGAAAGCCAGCCAGACGCCGGTTTTCTTCGGCAGCGCCATCAATAATTTCGGCGTCAAGGAACTTCTCGACGCATTCGTTGAAATAGCTCCGCCGCCTGTTGCCCGTCCGACAACAACAAGGAATGTTGACCCTGATGAAGATGACTTTTCCGGCTTTGTCTTTAAAATTCAGGCCAACATGGATCCGGCGCACCGTGACCGCATCGCTTTTATGCGGATTTGCTCCGGACAATTTCAGCGCGGCATGAAGGTAATACATCACCGCATCGGCAAGGAAGTCTCTCTGGCCAATGCCACAATTTTTATGGCGCAGGACCGTACCAACATTGAAGAAGCATATCCCGGCGACATCATCGGCCTTCACAATCACGGCACGATTAAAATAGGCGATACCTTCACACAGAAAGAACCGCTCAAGTTTACCGGCATTCCGCATTTCGCGCCGGAGCATTTCTGCCGCGTGCGGCTCAAAGATCCCCTGCGCATGAAGCATCTGCAAAAAGGATTGACTCAACTATCCGAGGAAGGCGCGATTCAGGTTTTCAAACCTCTGTGGGGTTCGGATAATATTCTAGGCGCAGTAGGCGCCCTGCAATTCGATGTTACGATGTCACGCCTCAAAAACGAATACAGCGTTTACGCTGACTATGAAAAAACGGATTACGCTGCGGCCCGCTGGGTTACCTGCGACGACCCCAAAGCAATGGAAGATTTTCAGAAAAAACACCAGACCAATCTTGCACTGGACACGGAGGAGAATCTTGTCTATCTGGCGCTGAGTGAGTGGCGCCTGTCGCATACCATGGAAGAATGGCCGAAAGTTCAATTCCATAAGACGATGGAAAAAAGCTGATTGTCTCGCTTCGGTTCGTGGTAAAAATCTTCCCGACGAATATTCTGTTTGCGAATAATCCACCGTATTAAGACGTTGCATGAATTGAGAATGACGGATGGAAAGGAAGGAATCGTAACCGGCAGAATCTGGAAATAGAAAAATCAATGGATTTTAAATATTGTAGAAATAACGTTCAACTCGTGCAATACATCCACAACTTCAAGAATTCCGACGAGCCATATAAACCAAAGAGCATCAAATATGTGTCTCTTTAATACTTTGGGTTTCACGATGTATTCCTCTGGCTCATTCAGAAGAGAAAGTTTGGGGAAAAAGCTGGGGACCTTCTGCATATACATTGCAAATTCATTCTTGTGTAATTTCATCATTCCTTCCTCTTCGCTTTTAATGACAGGTGGATAGTATATGACAAAAGCAATGAAAATAAGGAGAGGGATCAGAAGCGTCTCTGAAGCAAACCCGACACCCAGAGCGCCCAGAAGGCTGAAAAAATAAAGAGGATTCCTGCACATGGAATAGGGGCCCTGCGTGATTAAATGGTCTGTCTTATATCCCGCAATATAGACCGAGCACCATACTCTTCCCAAAGAACCAATGGCCACCAAAAGGATACCAATAAAAAACAGCGTTGCCGTGATGAAGGATGCCTCCTCTTCCCAATGGCTGCCGGAGAAACAAATTAATATAAATAACAAAACGACGAATATTCTTGAAATAATAATCCTCAACTTTTCAATCATTTGAATACAATCCTAGTCTTTAAATTTAGACACAACCATTGATGTGTTTCTAATGAAGATTATGCTATTTATCAACCTATATATTTTTTTATCAGAGAATTTATTTCATTGATGACTGACTGAAAAATTTATTTTGATGCGGGTTTTTTGAAAACGTCAGGGGGAATTTATTTTCTAATCAAAAGCATTATCGCGTTCATATGTAAAGCTTCACGTAGCGAGCGGGCGTCCAAGTTGATAATCGCTTCTGGATTTTCAATATGGATTGGACTTTTACGTTTTCGGCTATTTGCCTTTTTCGAAGACGTGCGGCGCGACTGAACGTTCGGCGAGTAAATCGCCCAGTTTAACCCGCATAAAGGCGCTGGTTGTGTAGCGGGTGACCTTTTCATAGTAAAGACTGACGACGTGATCGACCATGGCTGTGTATGGCTCGATCAACTCTGGACGGATGGAAAAGTTGTCATAGTTGACAATCGTCTGAACCTTTTTCGGCAGCTTGGGCTGGCAAATCCGCTCTACATACTCGCGTATCTCTTCTATCTGTCCCAGCGATCTGATGCTCAATCCTTCAAAATTGACAAAGAACAGATTTTCCTCGGGCTGGTATGTGAAGCGTTCGGCGATGGGAAGGGTGAGAAGATCCTCTGTAAGACCCATTGCCTCCGGACGAAAGATCCGGGGATCCATCATCGTTAGTTTTTCGGCAATCAGCGGCACGAATTTCATTTTCTCCAGAATATCTTTTTGCAGGTTGATGCCAGGCGCTATCTCGACCAGCATCAATCCCTTTTCGCTCAAACGGAACACGCAGCGTTCGGTGACATAAAGGATTGTTCGTCCGCTTTGAGCGCCCATCGATCCGCTGAAGGTTATCTGTTCGACAGCTTCGATGAATTTGGGCATAGCGCCGTCGCTTATTATTTTCAGTTTTTCTTCAGCAACCTCAACCCGCAGGTCTCCGGCAACGAAGGTTCCCGCAAACACCACTTTTTTTGCGTTCTGACTGATATTGATAAACCCTCCCGCACCGGCCAGGCGGGAGCCGAATCGGCTGACGTTAAGATTGCCGGTCCTGTCGGCCTGCGCCAAGCCTAAAAAGGCGATGTCCAGTCCGCCGCCGTCATAGAAATCAAACTGATAAGGCTGGTCGATGATTGCTTCCACGTTGGTCGCCGCCCCGAAGCTCAGACCACCGGCCGGAATCCCGCCGATGACACCCGGCTCCGCCGTGAACGTCAGATACTCGAGCAAACCTTCTTCCGCCGCGACGCGTGCAATGTTTTCGGGAACGCCGATTCCCAGATTCACCACCGAATTGACCTTTAGCTCAAGTGCGGCACGCCGGGCGATGATTTTTCTTTCATCCAGAGGCAGCGGCTCCAGAGACGTCACCGGCACTCTGGTTTCACCGGAGTACGCGGGATTGTATTTTTCCGCGAAAGTCATCCAGTGATCATCTGGGTCGGCCACCACGATGCAATCCACAAGAATATCGGGAATTCTGACATCACGGGCGCGCAGCGTTCCGCGATCCGCAATGCGCTCGACCTGCACAATGACCACGCCGCCCGAGTTTCTCACCGCCATGGCGATGGACAGGGCATCCACTGTCAGAGCTTCCCGTTCCATGGTGACATTCCCGTCCAGATCGGCGGTCGTTCCGCGCAATACAGCAATCTGAATGGGCCGTGTTTTATAGGCCAGACATTCTTCGCCGTCAAAGTTCAGCAGTTCAACGATATCGTCCCGGGTTCGCTGATTGATTTTGCCGCCGCCGTGTCGGGGATCGACAAAAGTGCCCAGTCCCACTTTGGATAGCGTTCGCGGATTATGCGCCGCGATATCGCGAAACATGTGCGAGATAACACCCTGGGGAAGATTGTACGCTTCAATTTTATTTTCGATGGCGAGTTTCTGCAGCTTGGGAACCAGTCCCCAGTGACCGCCGATGACGCAGCTGACCAGTCCTTCATGAGCAAGGTGATTTAGCCCTTTGTCTTTACCGTCGCCAATTCCAGCGGAATAGATAATCGTGAGGTCTTTGGGTTTCCCGTGTTCGGTAAATTGTTTTTCGACGGCTTTTGCGACGCCTTCGGCAAAGCCGATACCGACAAAGCCGCCGAACGCGAGCGTATCTCCATCGCGAATGACGCCCACCGCTTCTTCCAGCGAAACCATCTTGCCGCGCTTCATGCGCCGGGCCAGGTCATTGGCTATCGGATGACGACCTCGGATCGGATTGTTCATAATTCACTCGGTGTTTGCAGATGCGTTTCTATTCCCGGTAAATCGCTTCAAAAATAACTTCGGTGCCGGTGTCACGGATATCGCGGCAGGCGTCCAGGAAGGTGGCGATGTTTTCCGAGTTGCGCCGCTCGATGTAACCGAAAGTGTTCGATTCCTGCGCTTTGCTGCGATTGTCCTTGACCCACGAGGCACAGGAATCGAAGATCTTCATCCAGGGACTCACCTGATCCGACCAGATGTAGCGGCTGACGCGCGCCGGATAAAGCCAGCGTAGCGCCTCTGCCTGTTGCGGATGACGGACCAGCGATTTGACCAAGGGCCGGCCGAAGGCAAGGTAAAGATTCTCGTTGACTACCGACAGTCGGTCAATCTTGTCGAATGCCGACCTGGGAAGCATGCAGGTAATATCTTTGATTTCTCTTTTCTCGAAACGCACGTGGAACTGTTCTTTTAAATGGTTGTGTTCACCAGTCTCGCCTTCGATGATCATTTCATACAAACCGGGCTTCAGTTTCTGCATCTTCTCGTTATTTTCGATAATCGCGCGGTGCTCACGGCGCGCCACAGCCGCAGAGACAAAGATACCAAGATGTCCGATATGACTGTGCAACAGATAGATAATGCGCTGTCCGGCTTTCACAAGATCCCCGGTTGTCGGATACACTTCCGAAATCCAGTGCAGCGCCTGTTGCGGTGGCGTAATGTTGTCTCCGCTGGAAGCAAAGATCACCAGCGGCTCTTTCAAATTTTTCATATCAATCCGATGGTTGTGTCCGATATCGAGAATGCCTTTTTCCAATTTATTGCCGATAAAAAGATTTCTGACAATCCAGAGGATTTCCTCCTCGTTGAGCAGATAAAAACCGCTCCACCAGCGTTCGAAATCGAGATAACGTTTCTGTTCGGTGTCAATATTGGAAAAAAGGTTGTAGTGTTTTTTCCAAAGGGTGTTGGCCGGGTTGAGCCGCTCGAAATTTTCCACAAGATAGGCGCCGTCAAAAAGCCCTGCGCCAAGATCACATATGAAGCTGGTCGCCCACGCGCCACCGGTCAATCCGCCGGTCAGACGCATCGGATTGATGCCTTCACCACCGGCCCAGTAAGACATAGGCGCGCCGTTGATGACGATCGGTCCCGTCACATCGGGACGGTCCGCGCCCAGCATGGCGACGGCCCAGCCAGCCTGGCAATTTCCGTAAATCAGGGGGTAGTCTCTGTCCGGATGACGTTTTTTAATCTCTTCAAGAAAACGGATCTCCGCCTGCTCCACATCTTCCATCGTCTGATCCGGAAACGGTTCAGGCGTAAACGATGCAAAGTACACCGGATGGCCTTCCGCAAGACCCATGCCCACTTCGGAATCTTTTTTAAATCCGCCGATTCCGGGTCCGTGTCCGGCCCGCGGGTCGATAACCAGAATAGGTCTTTTCCGGGGCTTCGGTTCCTTGCCTTCCGGATGTTTGATGTACAGCAAAGAATAGTTGACCGGACGGGGAAAGCTGCTTGCGTCCAGAACGATTTCATATTCATAGTCCAGCAAGGGCGGCATTCCCTGTTGATAGTGGTCCAGCATATTGTTGCCGCGCTGACGCATGGTGTCCATGAAAAGCACGCAGCGCTGGCCGAAGTCGATGGAATACTCCCAGGCGTCTTCGGAAAATCTTGCCCAGGTTAAATGCGACATCTTGGCGCCCAGATCCACCCATGAGGCAAGCGCGCCAAGCGGCTCGACAGGAGCCTCTGATTTCATTTTTTTATTACAGGCCACGTCGGTGGTTTGTGTCATCAATTGATGCCATGATTTGAAAAGGTCGTAATGATTCATTGTTCTCCCTCTGGAATGGTTAAGATGATGTTGATAAAAACCCGTTTCTTACGCTAATCAGTATAGGAAACTCAAATAGGGATGTCAATGAAATACTAACCGCATAAGTTATTAAAATCACTTATCAAACAAAACCATGATTGGTCTGTTCTGCGAAAGAAATGTGCCGGCGGGATTTATGGAATCCGGATTTGATTATTCACGACTTATTCAAAATATTAATTGAAGTTTTTCCTATTTTAACATAACTGATTCTCAGCTTATATTATATTAAGCCGTGATCCGAAAAAAGGGGGAGGCCGTAGCGTACAGTTTCCATTATTTTTTCGGGCATAAACGCCCAGTGAAAAGGAGATGAAAAATGAGTAACGGCACGACCAAAATTGCGGATATTAAAATAAATGTTGACAACCTCTACAAGGAAGAGGCTTTCACCGATCTGACTTTTGCCACCATCAGGCGCCTCACACCCGTCAATATTGATGGCTCTCCTGACGAAAGCAGGGAACCAATTTTTACCGGCATGACCCAGTTGATGTCGCCCAATGGTCCGGTCCCAGTGCAGTGTCTTATCGAAGGCGCAAAAACATTAAGCGAAGCGGCGGAAAAGCTGCCGGCGGCCATTGAAAATACTGTTCAGGCCATGATTGCCGAAGCCAAAGAAATGGAACGCGAGGAAGCTTCAAAAATAATCATTCCCGGTCAATAGAAAGGTGATTGCGTTTAACAACAGCATTTTATCTTTCGGCATCAAGGCACATAGAGATTTTATCTTTTCCTGATCTGCTCAACATTAGAATATATCATGTAATGATGAAGCAGATTGTCGGTCAAATAGGGTTTCGCCTATTATTTTGTTGCAACTCCCGACTGTTGAGATTTTTTTGTTAAAATTTATCTCCCTTCTCTTGACTTTACCTATATCTTGTGGTTAGTAGATCAAATTCACACAATATATAGTGTCTTATTTCATTAATCTTTTTTTGAATTTATGAGGAAATCAGCCCTATGGGAAAGAAAAATCTCACCCCCATCATCCCGGAATTGACTCAGAACGCCTTAACCGTTCTGGAACGACGATATCTTAAACGCGATACAACAGGGAAAGTTCTGGAAACGCCCGCTGAAATGTTTTGTCGCGTGGCGAACGCGATCGCAACCGTTGACAAAAAATTTAACAAGAAGGCAGACACCCCTGAACTTGCCGGTGAATTTTACGCCATGATGGCCACGCTGGAATTTCTGCCCAATTCACCGACCTTAATGAATGCCGGACGCGAACTGGGTCAGTTATCCGCCTGCTTTGTTCTGCCCGTGGGCGATTCCATGGAAGAAATATTTGACGCCGTGAAATACACCGCGCTGATTCACAAGTCCGGCGGCGGCACCGGCTTTTCCTTTTCCCGTCTGCGTCCCGCTAACGACGTTGTTTTAACCACAACCGGCATTTCCAGCGGTCCGATTTCCTTCATGCGAGTTTTTGACGTGGCGACGGAAACCATCAAGCAGGGGGGCACGCGGCGCGGCGCCAACATGGGTATTCTGCGGGTTGATCATCCGGATATCATGGATTTCATCATGTGCAAGGCCGATAAAAAGCAATTAAATAACTTCAATATCTCCGTCGGCCTGACCGAAGCCTTCATGAAAGCCGTTGAAAGAGACGAAAATTATGACCTCATGAACCCGCGAGACAAGCAGGTTACCGGACACCTTAACGCACGCAAGGTTTTCAACCGGATTATCAATCAGGCTTGGGAAAACGGCGAACCGGGCATTGTCTTTCTCGACCGGCTCAACCGTGATAATCCGACGCCGCAGGCCGGTGAAATCGAATCAACCAATCCCTGCGGAGAGCAGCCACTTCTCCCCTATGAGTCCTGCAACCTGGGTTCCATCAATCTGAGCAAAATGGTCAAGGGCGGCAAGATCGACTGGACAAGACTGAAAGAAATAGTTCATCTGGCCGTACATTTTCTGGATAACGTTGTCGAAGTCAACAAATATCCTCTACCGCAGATCGCCCAGATGACCATGGCCAACCGTAAAATCGGACTGGGCGTGATGGGGTGGGCGGATATGCTCATTAAGATGGGGATTCCCTACAATGCGGATGAGTCGATTGAGCTGGCCGAAAAAGTGATGCAGTTTATTAATGAGCAGGGACACAGCGCCTCACAGGAACTGGCCAAAAAGCGAGGTCCCTTCCCCAATTTCAAAGGGTCCATCTATGATAAAAAGGGACAGCCGCCGCTGCGCAATGCCACCGTAACCACCATCGCGCCCACCGGCACCATATCGATTATCGCCAATTCCTCTTCCGGCGTCGAACCGCTTTTTGCGGTTTCGTATGTACGCCAGGTTATGGACAATGACATTCTGGTGGAAGTTCATCCCTATTTTGAAGCCCTTGCCCGGGAACGGGGTTTTTACTCTCCGGAATTAATGCAGCGCATTGCCGAGCATGGAACCATTCACGATATGGAAGAAATTCCTGAAGATATCCGCAATTATTTTGTCACCGCGCACGAAATTTCGCCGGAAGTGCATATCAAAATGCAGGCCGCTTTCCAGAAATACACGGACAACGCCGTCAGTAAAACCGTCAACTTTATAAAAGAGGCAACCCTACAGGACGTGGCCCGGGTTTATGAACTGGCCTACAAACTGGATTGCAAGGGCGTCACCATTTATCGCGACGGCTCCAGAGATCAGCAGGTTTTGACCAAAGGGAAAAAAGAAGAAACGGCGGTGCATGAAGAGGTCGATCGCGGAAAACGGTTGACAAAACGTGAACGTCCGAAAATCCTGAAAGGCTGGACCTATCAGATGCAGACCGGTTGCGGGCCGCTTTACGTGACGATTAACGAAGACGACAAAGGCTTGTTTGAACTGTTCACCACGATGGGAAAGTCAGGCGGGTGCGCGGCATCACAGAGCGAAGCCATCGGCCGCATGGTGTCGCTGGCATGGCGTAGCGGACTGCAGTCCCGTCAGGTGATCAAACAGCTTCAGGGCATTTCCTGTCATTCACATTCCGGCTTCGGTGAAAACAAGATTCTGTCCTGCGCAGACGCTGTGGCGAAGTCCATTCAATCCCACATCGAAGCCAACGGCGGCAAGGTGCAGCATGAGAAAATTGTATTCCGCAAGGGCGCTTGTCCGGATTGCGGCGGAATTGTCGAACATGAAGGCGGTTGTGCCGTGTGTCGTATGTGCGGTTACAGTGAATGCGCTTAAGCGGTGAATGAGAATATTATTTACAAAATCAGAGAGCACATACGCTCTCACAATTAATCATATCTAAAAATGTGGGCATGTCGGCTGCAAAAAGAACAAGCTGATGGCTGATTTTTACTTCAACCGCTTGTCCATCCCCGTAAATCCGCAATCCGGCTGGTAGCAAGTCACGTTCAGAAATTCGCATTTCTGCTTACACACCGGACATATCTCCGGCGGCTGAATTTGTACAACGGTATTGCCGCAATTACTGCACTTCCATGTATTTTCCGGAATAGTTTGTTTATTTTCTGTCATTGTTGTATTTTCTCCCTATCTGTTTTTAGGTAATTTTATCACAAAAACAACAAGATAGACTTTTTTTTTGTTCCCTGACGAATGTTCTTGATATTATTGAGCACTTTCGGTAAACGAGTATAAAATTTTTGTCGTGAGACTCAAATTGCAAAAACGGAGTGCATTGAAATTTGTAAGTCGAACAATCCCGCTGAAAGCGGAGGGTACGATTGTACCCGTGGTCCGGGGTAAAATAATGCCGAAAAACAAAAAGAAGAAATATCTTGAGGGCTTGACGCTTTTGGGGAAACAGTCCCGACCCGTGCGCAGGCTGGAAACTTTTCCCAATCACAACGAAAGCCGTGACTATCTGGTTACCCTGCAAACGGAAGAATTCACCTGCGTCTGCCCCAAGACAGGACAACCTGATTTCGCCAAGATCAAAATTCAATACATTCCGGAGAAAAAAATTGTTGAATCCAAGTCGCTGAAACATTACTTATGGTCGTTTCGCGATGAGGGCGTTTTCCATGAACACGTCACCAATCTGATTCTGGATGATCTCGTGGCGGCGCTCAAGCCCCGCTGGTGCAAAGTGAGCGCGGAATTTGCCGTACGCGGCGGCATCGGAATTACGGTTGAAGCGGAGTATAAAAAATAACCTTAGGATGCAAAGGAAAATTAATGGGCAAACGAACAGATATTAAAAAAGTATTGATCATCGGCTCGGGGCCGATCGTTATCGGACAGGCGTGCGAATTCGATTATTCGGGAACACAGGCCTGCAAGGCTCTGCGCAAACTCGGCTATCAAATCGTTCTGGTGAATTCCAACCCGGCAACCATCATGACCGATCCGGGCATGGCCGATGTCACCTATATCGAGCCGTTGAATGTTCAGGCCTTGACGGAAATTATCGAAAACGAAAAACCGGACGCGATTCTCCCCAATCTGGGCGGGCAAACCGGCCTCAATCTGACCTCGGAACTTCATAAAAAAGGTATTCTGGAAAAACACGACGTGAAAGTTATCGGAGTTCAGGTCGACGCCATCGAGCGCGGCGAGGACAGAATCGCTTTCAAGGAAACCATGAACAAGCTAGGCATAGAAATGCCCATAAGCGAGCCGGCGACATCTGTGGAAGAAGCGGAAAGAATAGCCTCGGAGATGGGTTATCCCGTCGTCGTGAGACCGGCTTACACCATGGGCGGTACGGGCGGCGGCATTGTTTATAATCTGGAAGAGCTGCGCGTTGTTGCCAGCCGGGGCATATCGGCCAGCCTTATCGGCCAGATTCTGATTGAAGAATCGGTCATCGGCTGGGAGGAACTGGAACTGGAAGTCGTCCGCGACGCGAAAAATAAGATGATCACGGTCTGCTTCATCGAAAACGTGGACGCCATGGGCGTGCACACCGGCGATTCCTACTGCACCGCGCCGATGCTGACCATCTCGCCCGAACTGCAGAAACGCTTGCAGGATTATTCCTATAAAATTGTAGAGGCCATTCAGGTCATCGGCGGCACCAATGTGCAGTTCGCGCACGATCCCGAAACAGACCGCGTAGTGGTCATCGAAATCAATCCGCGCACATCGCGTTCTTCGGCTCTGGCCTCCAAAGCAACGGGCTTCCCTATCGCGCTGATTTCGTCCATTCTGGCTTCAGGCGTAACACTGGATGAAATTCCTTATTGGCGCGACGGGTCTCTGGAAAAATACACGCCATCCGGCGATTATGTTGTCGTCAAATTCGCCCGCTGGGATTTTGAAAAATTCCCCGGCGCGCATGACAAACTCGGAACGCAGATGCGCGCCGTCGGCGAAGTAATGAGCATCGGCAAAAATTACAAAGAGGCTTTTCAGAAAGCCATCCGGTCGCTGGAGAAAAAACGCTACGGCCTTGGCTTCGTCAAAGACTTTAACGCCAAATCTCTCGATGAATTGATGGAGATGCTTGCCGAACCATCCAGCGAAAGGCAATTCATCATGTACGAAGCCCTGCGCAAAGGGGCATCCGTTGATGTTCTATCAGCCAAAACTTATATTAAAAAATATTTCATCGAACAGATGAAAGAACTGGTCGCGCTGGAAGAAAAAATTCTGCAATTCAAGAAAAAGAAACTGCCTGATGATTTGCTGATGCAGGCGAAAAAAGACGGCTTTGCCGACAAATACCTTGCGCAGATTCTGGGTAAGGGTGAAGAGGAATTTCGCAAACAGCGTATCGCTTTGGGGGTGACTGAGGCCTGGGAGGCTGTTCCGGTCAGCGGCGTGGAAAATGCAGCTTATTATTTTTCCACTTATAATGCCCCGGACACCGTTTCCGTAACGAAAAACCGCAAGATTATGGTTCTCGGCGGCGGCCCCAATCGCATCGGACAGGGCATTGAATTCGATTACTGCTGCGTCCACGCGGCGTTTGCCCTGCGTGATGAAGGCATTGAATCCATCATGGTTAACTGCAACCCCGAAACCGTCTCCACGGATTACGATACGTCCAACAAACTTTATTTTGAACCGCTCACCGTGGAAGACGTTTTGAGTATTTATGAAAAGGAAAAACCGGAAGGCGTGATTGTCCAGTTCGGCGGGCAGACACCGCTTAACATCGCCGATGAACTGGCCAAAGCGGGAGTCAATATTATCGGCACATCGCCGGATACGATAGATCTGGCGGAAGACCGCGATCGCTTTCGCATGATGATGGACAATTTGGGCATTCCCATGCCCAAATCCGGCATGGCCAGCAATCTGAAACAAGCACTCAAAGCGGCGGCGGATATCGGTTATCCGCTCATGGTTCGCCCCTCTTACGTTCTGGGCGGACGCGGCATGGAAATCGTGCATGACGAGGAGATGCTCAAACGCTACGTCAATGCCGCTGTCGGCGTCACCCCGGAACGGCCGATCCTGATTGATAAATTCCTGGAAAACGCGATTGAAGCCGAAGCCGACGCGATCTCCGACGGCACGGACGCTTTTGTTCCGGCGGTCATGGAACATATCGAACTCGCGGGCGTTCATTCCGGTGACTCCGCCTGCGTGATCCCGCCGGTCAGCATTCCGCGGCGGCACATTGAAACCATCAATGAATATACTAAAAAAATAGCGGTGGAATTCGGCGTGATTGGATTAATGAATATCCAATACGCCATTGCGAACGATGTGGTTTATATTCTGGAAGCAAATCCCCGTGCGTCCCGCACCGTGCCCCTGGTCTCCAAGGTCTGCAACATTTCCATGGCGCGCCTGGCCACGCAGATCATGCTCGGGAAAAAGCTGAAGGATTTAAATTTGGAGCACAAATCCTTTAAGCATTATGGCGTCAAAGAGGCCGTGTTTCCCTTCAATATGTATCCCGAAGTTGATCCGATCCTGGGACCGGAGATGCGCTCGACCGGAGAGGTGCTGGGACTGGCCGATTCTTTCGGACTGGCCTATTACAAAGCGCAGGAAGCCACACAGCAGAGTCTTCCTTCGGGAGGAACCGTTCTCATTACGGTGGAGGAAAAAGACAAGGGCGGCGTCTTAGAGGCAGCGCGCGCGTTCAGGGAAATCGGGTTCAAAATCATCGCGTCGGAAGGAACGCATAAATTCCTGAAAGAAAACGGGATTGAGGCCGAAAAGATTTTAAAGATGCACGAAGGAAGACCCAACATCGTTGACGCGATCAAAAACGGCGAGATTCAACTGGTGATTAATACGCCGGCAGGACGTCTGAGCAAGTATGATGATTCCTACATTCGAAAGGCGGCAATCAAGTACAAGATTCCTTACATCACCACCATCGCGGCCGCCGTTGCCGCGGCAAAAGGGATCGCCGCTTTTCAACAAGGCCACGGGCGGGCGAAATCGCTGCAAAGCTATCACGCCGATATTAAATAGATTTTAATTTGATGGAAAAAATCTGTTTGGACCGTTTATAACGACTCCAGAAGTCCCAAATCCTGCAAAATTTCCTTCACCCGGGGGGCTTGGTCGGCCCTTACCATAAGACGGGCGTAAGCTCCGGCTGCAATCAGCATAATGGAACTTTCACCCTGGAAAAAATAGGTAATGCCTTCCCCTTCCAGAACAGATTTAATAAAGGAAATGTCGCCCTGATGATACGTGGAGAAGACCTCAATAAATTTTTCGCCATTCCCATCAGCAGACGGCTCCGATATCAATTCAGCAACAAGCTCGGAACCGCAATCGGCGCATTTGTAAAAACCTTCTCTATATTCTGTTTTGCATTTCGGGCAGAACATATGACTTCCTCAAAGTTATCAATGGTTACTGAAGATAAACGCCGGTACCGATGAAGTAGTCTGTCCCCGGAATGGGTTCAACATATCCCATCTTCTTTTGTTCGCCCTTGGTGCCTGGCTTCACCCAATAGAATTCAACAAATCCGCCGCCCTGCTTGGCTGCCGCACGGAGTTCACGAATAACAAATTTCCCTTTGACGTCTTTATGATCAATAAGGTCCTTGCCCTGTAAATCTTTCTGCGTTGCATGGCCGATATTCACGCACTTGCTGTTGTAAACATAGAAATATCCCGATTGATCCGGATAAAAGCGGATAGGGCTGATGAAGCTGCGGATCAGAGCAATGCGTTTGTCTTCTTTCTTCACCTCTTTGAGGATTTCACCCAGTCCCAGCGCAGTGGCATGTACAATATTTTTCGCAATGTCTTTGCTGCACTCAATGGTCGGGCTGGAGCTTGTTTCAGCAAAGCCAACATTGGCGTTGAGCATCGGTAACGTTAAAAAGAATATGGCCGCAATGAGAATAACCGTTCCAATCATTCCATAACTTTTAAATTTTCTAATCATCACGAATCCTCCTTTTATTTATTGATGTTAGCAATTTACTGTTTTGCTTCCTTGTAGGCTACCACAATCCAGTCAAACTACCTTTGTGCGGGGAAACGTCACAACACTTAAATCAAACGGACCGGGCAACAAAAATCCTGTAATGAAGATAGGCCACAAAACCATCCTTTGTGCAATGAAAAATATTTTCATTTTCTCCAAATTCATGAATTATCCGGCCGCAAATTTGAGAAAGAACTTGTGAGGTGACACCATAGCGCTGTCCGAGTTCTGCGGATAATAATTTCAGCGGAGGTGCCGGACATTCCTCGATGACCTGCCAGTTAGCCGCCATCATTTTGTCTCGCGTTTCTTTTATTACGGGGTACCACTTTGGCGTGCCCATTGCCCGATACAAACCATTCAAACAACGCGCTTCCGCTTCGCTTTCAAAACACGCACTCTGGTGGATAAATATCTCTCCCTTTTGAGCCTGATTGCGTATATGTTGAAGAATATCAACTAAACCGTTCTGGCCAAAGTAGTGTAATACCGATCGCATCATAAAAAAAACGTGCTTTTCTTCGTTGTCGACAAGGTCATTACGCCTGAAGTCTGAGATCATGCCGTTGATACAGGAAATATCCCTCTTTCCCATGGCATCCAATTGAGTTTCGGAACAATCGAGATTGACCGGGATGATGTCGGCCGTCACGCCTTTTGCAATCAGCTCCCGCAAAATGAACCCTGTTCCTCCCCCCAAGTCCACGATCACATCGGGAACCGCATCTGATAGATAACGAATTATCGTTTCAATGAAAGGACGGGCAACAAGGGCATCAGAAAAATACCCGTTATGCAGAGAGCTCCATTGTTCTCCATGAACGCCGCTTTCGCGCTTTATTTGTTCATCTATCTTCATGCGTTGCCCTACCAAATCTAAACGAATGATACCACGGGAAATGTTGGTGTCAAATTGATTAATAAGAGCTATTGACTGCTTAATAATCACCAGCTAGAATACTGGCAATCCAATAGACTTGTGGATGGGAATGGAGGAGAGCAAGGGAAATGAAAAACTTTTTTGTTTCTTTCTGAGTCTTTGCTTCATTGCCGGTGGCTCAGGGATGCTCCAGGCGAAAGATCAAATCACCGTTAAAATACAAGGAGGGGAAATCATGGAAATACAAAGTTCATCTTTTAAGCACGAAGCAATGATTCCTGCAAAATATACCTGCGACGGCCAGAATATTTCTCCGCCGCTTTCCTGGAGCAGCGCACCGGAAGAAACAAAGAGCTTCGCGCTAATCTGTGATGACCCCGACGCGCCCGTGGGTTTATGGGTGCATTGGGTGCTTTTCAACATACCGGCCACCGTAAATTCATTGCCGGAAAAAGTTTCCCGTCAGGAAGAAATCGCCGGTTTGCGAAAAAACGGCAAAAACACATCCGGTCGTTTCGGATATGACGGCCCCTGCCCGCCGAGCGGCACGCATCGTTATTATTTTAAATTATATGCTCTCGATACGGTTTTGGATCACCAGCTGGGACTCACAAAAGACGAGCTGCTTAAAGCCATGAAAGGCCGTATCCTAGCCGAAGCCCAGTTGATGGGCAGA
>JASEHT010000379.1 GCA_030018675.1 Smithella sp. | reverse complement strand
GGAATGACAAATAGGCGTGGTTTTCGACTTTTTACGAGGTCATCATTCTTGCAGAGACTTATCCCCCCTTTCGAAAAGGGGGGCAGGGGGGATTTGTAATAAAACTAAGAGGATATTTATTCTCCCTCAAATCTCCCCCAACCCCTCTTTGCTAAAGAGGGGAGTAAAAACAGCTCTGCCCATATATTTTTCGCAGACCCACAGCGGTTTATTCTGGCGATGTTCCGGCGCGGTCACCTGTTTTCACAGTGCCGTCAATTGACCGGTTGAATTGTCTTGACATAGAATCCATCTTTATATACTAGACCCGCACACGGCGAATTATTCAATTAAAACCTGCCCATTATCGGCTTTGGCGTAACGATCTTTGACTGCCTGGATGGAGACCTGCTGTTTCCAGTTGAGCAGCCGCGGCGTAGCCGAACAAGCAGGTCGGATAATATCCTGAAGCTGTATCCTGACAAGCGGCGGTCGATCCAACGATGAAGAAAAAGATAGTCTTCGGACTCAGTATTTTTGCCTTGATGTTTTTTTTGGGCGGCATCTACATTGTTACGACCGCCGAAACGACCAACTATGAGTTGCACCAACTTTCCCAGTTGCACAACGCTGCGTCCATAAGAAAAGATCTTCTGGCAATTATTCGACAAAATCAGTTTAATATCATGCTCCGGCGCGCATACTTTATCGCGGACCCGGAAACCTCAAGCGATAAAAGCATGCCGGAAACAGTGAAAAAATGCCTCGCTTGTCACCAGTCGTCCTCATCCTTGGAAACAATAAACAGCCTGCTGAACCAGCTTGAAATGTACCAGGCCTTGACGCGTTACACCTCTGCGGCCTTCCCGGGATCGGCCAGCTGGGAAAGTCGGGCAAGGGCGGCGCTGCAGTTGGGGAATGATCTGGTCAGGCAGATGGAAGACATCGTAAAAACAACCACTGTCAATCTGCAAACGCGGGAGCAGGAAATCCTCAGGAAAATAGACGAGCGAAAAAGCATCCTTTTCCTGCTGGTTACGGTCGGACCTTTTTTTACGTTAGGGTTGGCCTTTATCTTGATTCGCGGGCTGACCAGTCCAATCAAGAGTTTACTCGCCGCGACGCGCAATCTGAAGGAGGGCGATCTGGATTACAGGGTCAGGGGCCTCCATGACGAATTCGGCGAACTTGCCAACTCTTTTAATGAGATGGCGGAATCTCTAAAAGAACAGATTCAGGAAATGCGGAGAACTGAGCAATTGCGTGTCTGCGGGGAACTGGCGGCCGGACTTGCCCATGAAATCAGAAACCCCCTTGCCGGCATGAAGATATCGATAGAACTCCTGCTTGCGGAACTCAATATCGAAGAAAGGGACAGGGATGTCCTTATTAAGGTTATTGAACAGATCAGGCACATTGAGCTGCTCATGAAGGATCTTCTCAATTATGCCAGACCGATGACGGCCCAGCGTGCAAATGTTAATGTTAATAACTCAACTTTCGCACACGTTTAAGTGATTCTATCTATCTGTTCTTTAACAATAAGCGGCGTTATTTTGCCACACAAGTAGCCATCGCGCCCCGTAAATTGGCGGCAGTTCTCTGAGAAACCGGTCGATCAGGGATCGGAGCAGTTCTCTGGTCATTTCCGTGGCAGCACCCAATGCCTGTTCCAGAAACATCAGCACGAGGGCCAGTGCTTCAGCGAAGGTCGCCTGCTGGAG
>JASEHT010000378.1 GCA_030018675.1 Smithella sp. | reverse complement strand
AACCTGTCCGTTTTTGAAGGCTGGGAACCGCAAGATGATTCTTTTGTCAAACAACAGATTGAAATTGAAACCAAATATGAAGGCTACATCAAACGTCAGTTCGACGCCGTGAAGAAATTAAAAGATCAGGAAAAAAAGAAAATCCCGCCGGATTTTGATTATAACTCTGTTCCTGGACTCTCCAATGAATTGAAAGCAAAACTCATCAAAGTTTCGCCTCAGACACTTGGCCAGATGGCACGCATTATCGGCATGACCGAAGGCGCGATTTCAGCGGTATTGATCATGATGAAGAAGCAGGAGTTTATCCGTAACGTAAAAGAAGATGAGCTCAATGAAAAATAATCAAATTTATTAAATATTCTTCTTTTATGAAAAGAAAGTTTGTGCTAATTATTTTTTCCAACCACCAAGCAAATTAAGTTCACACAATTAATGATTAGGCGGGTACTGTTTCAGAAAAAATTTTAATCTGAAGGTGTGCTATGCGGTCTGATGATGAACGTGACAAGTGTATAGATTTGCTTATTTCCAGAGTTACTGCCCTTGAAAGCGAAGTCGCAATGCTAAAGGGTGAAATTCCTCCCGTCGAAGAAAAGATATCCATCAAGCAAGACGACGGTATAGACATTCCAGACACTGGTTTTATTGCAGGCGGCGAACAGAAAAAAGAAACGAGGAAAGTCAGCGATTCTTCTCTGGAAAGCGCCATCGGCACCCGCTGGATTGGACGCATCGGCGTTTTGGCCATTCTCTTCGGCGTCGCTTTCTTTCTGAAGTATTCCTTCGACAACAAGTTGATCGGCGAAACCGGCCGGGTCATTCTGGGTATTTTCTGGGGAGGGATCTTCATCGGTGCCGGAGAGTATCTGCAGAAAAAAAAGAATCTCGGATTATACGGTCAGATGCTCAGCGGTTGCGCCCTTGCCGTTCTTTATCTGGCATTGTATGCGGCCTTCGCTCTTTATCACCTGATTCCCGCTCCCCTGGCTACGGCCGGTATGCTGGCGGTCACCACCACGGGCATGACGCTTTCCATCCGATACTCAACTTACTCACTTGCGGCTATCGCTCTGTTGGGCGGCTTTTTGACTCCCATTATGCTTTCCACCGAACAAAATCAGCCGTTGACGCTGTTTGGATACATACTGCTGTTGGACGCGGGGACTGTGCTGCTGAATCGTTTTCGAAAATGGCCATCCTTGATCATTGCTTCGTTGCTGGGTACGGCTCTTCTTTATGCGGGATGGCACTCGGAATTTTACAGTGACGTCCAACAATGGCTTGCCTTCAGCGTGGTGCTTCTGTTTTTCATATTTTATAATCTTTATGTTCTCTTGGCCCGATTTAAGGCGCAAGATGATGATATGGAGCTTCATCAAACTGTAATATTCGGTTCGGCGGTGTTTTTCTTTGCGGCCATCTTCTTCCAATATCACGGTGAACTCAACTGGCCAGTAAAAATTTTCACATTATGCCTCGCTTTTATAGAGATTTGCCTGGCTATGATCATCAGCCGGCCGGTATTCAATGCCCGTATAAGCTACGCAGCCTACGCAATCGCCTCGATTATTCTGACCGTCACGGCAACGTTCATCATTCTGGAACAGCGTTGGATAATGCCCGCCTTGACCGCCGAAATGGTTACGCTGGGATTTATTGGAAGCAGGATGAATGTTTTAATCTTGCGGCGTGGCGCTTATC
>JASEHT010000377.1 GCA_030018675.1 Smithella sp. | reverse complement strand
AGCGATTTAAGGGCATCTCTTGTTGAGCTGTTATTTCCGTCTGCATCGTCTAAAAGAGCAAACCTGCACATTATATCAACGCTTCTGTCAAAAAGCTCTGGATCATATGCCAGTTTCCTTAATAGTCTTATGTATTCGCTATGATGCCAGTTCTCTCTTGATGTGAATTCATCGTGACCAGCCCCTTTGATTTTATACCAGTTGATATGTTAGGGGATCAAAGCAATCAACTGGGAGGCACAAATGAAGAGACGATTTTCAGAGGAGCAGATTATCCGGATTTTAAAAGAAGCCGAGATCGAAGGGAATGCCAGGGCCGTTATCAAGCGTCATAATATCAGTGAGCAAACATTTTATCGCTGGCGAAAAAAGTACGGTGGACTGGAAGTTTCTGACGCCCGGCGGTTAAGGTCACTTGAGAAAGAAAACGCGGAACTCAAGAAAATGGTGGCGGAGCTGAGCCTGGATAAACGAATGCTTCAGGACGTACTGTCAAAAAAGTTGTAAGCCTGGCCGAAAAAAAGCAGCTGGCGGAGGATTTACAAAAAAAGTACTTGGTAAGCGAAAGACGTGCTTGTTTTGTTCTTATCCTTAATCGTCAGACAAAACGCCACAAATCGGTCAGGCAAAAAGACATTTTTCTCAGGCACCGAATTTTTCAGCTATCAGAGAAACACCCGAGATACGGATATCGAAAAATATTTGATCTTTTAAAAGGGGACGGCCTTCCCGTGAGCCGGGAACGTGTTCGTCTGATTCGCAAACAAGAAGGGCTTCAAGTCCTCAAAAAGCAGAAGAAAAAACGCAGACATGGTAAAAGTACCAGGGAACTATGTCAGGCTAAACATCCCAATCATGTGTGGAGTTATGATTTTGTATCGGACCAGACGGCCGACGGCCGTCGTATCAGATGCCTTACCATCATCGATGAATATACGCGGTATTGCCTATCGATTCACGTGGGCCGATCGATAACGGCAAAACAGGTCAAATCCGTTTTGCAGGAATTATTTGTATGTTGGGGAAAACCGGATTCCATCAAAAGCGACAACGGTCCGGAATTTGTGGCCAACGAGATACAGAATTGGCTGAAGCAATCGGGCATCGGCATTCAGTACATCGATCCCGGCAGTCCATGGCAGAATTGTTTTAACGAGAGTTTTAACAGTGTTTTCAGGGATGGCTGCCTGGATCGGTGGTTGTTTTATACGGTGCAGGAGGCCAGACGGATTATAGAGCAATGGGCGATGGAATATAACCATATCCGTCCTCATGGATCTCTATTGGGAAAAACACCGGCAAGATATTTGGAAGAATATGAAGAAAAAGTCCAAAAAGCGGCATAACACGAAAACAATCCCTAACTTTCAGCTTGGTATAGTTTCCTTGGGCCGATCATCTGGAATGCCAGGCGGTAAATGGGCGTTTTCCCGTCTGGTTTGCTGGAAAGCCCCGTATTTCGATAGTATTAATCCTAAGTTTAAAGAACTGCGTCCCGGTTATTGCGAGGTGTATATGGCGAAGCGGCGCAGAGTTTTAAATCACATAGGTACGGTTCATGCTATCGCGATGTGCAATATGGTCGAACTCGCGGGGGGAACCATGACGGATGTGACAATACCAGCGACCTATCGGTGGATTCCTAAAGGAATGACGGTGGAGTATCTCGCAAAAGCTGAAACTGATTTGCGCGCTGTCGCGAAGTTG
>JASEHT010000376.1 GCA_030018675.1 Smithella sp. | reverse complement strand
GTTCATAATTCTTAGTATCTTTATAAACATCAAAGAAGAAAGGTGTCTGATATACATTTCCTAATGCATGATTAAAAACAAAATCACCCCACGCCTCTCTATCAATTTCTTCAACAAAAGTTATTATTTTGTGACCTTTCATTGAATTAGTATTTCTTTAAATAAATACTTTTTTTCTTAATTTTTATGCCTTGTGAAAACAATCTAAAATCATCAATCATCCGTAAGCATCCGGCGAAGTACACCTTGACCGGCAAAATCTAATTCGTATCTTCTCTGATTTTTTTCCAGTTAGCAGGCAGCAAGTCGGCTAAATTCTTGTAGGGGTAATCCGAGATTCGCGTCAGCACATCGCGCAGGTATTCAAACGGCTCGATGCCCTGCAACTTGGCCGTTCCTAAGAGCGAGTAATATAGCGCCGCCCGCTTAGCGCCCTCATGCGACCCGGCGAATAAATAGTTCTTGCGTCCTAAGGCTATCGGACGAATGGCATTTTCAACTAAATTATTATCGATTTCCAAGCGCCCGTCGGTAACGTATTTTTCCAATCGCGGCCAGCGCTTATACATGTACGCGATAGCTTTGCCTATGGCGCTCCGTGGTAAAACGATCAGAATTTCACTGTCCAGCCAGGCCTTGATTTCCTTCAAAACAGGCACAGCTTCTTCCTGGCGAATAAGATATCTTTGCTCATGGGAGTAACTGCCCTCGCGCGCTTTCTTTTCAACAAGATAGAGCTTTTGAACGACTGTCAGCATCCACTCCGATCGCTGGTGGTCATTATCTTGAGCCTGCTCAAAATAGCGGCGGGCGTGGGCAAAACATCCTAATAATGTGATGCCCGGCTGCGCCTCAAATTCATCATAGACCACATACCCGTCGGTTTGGATATGTCCGTTATATTGGGCGAGAAGCTTTTGCGGGCCTTCCCGGCTGCGGCTCGGCCGGTAATCAAACAGGACTTGCCGCTCCAGTGGATCATTGTATGCCCAGAGATAACCTAAGTGCGTGCTGCCCTTCTTTTCTTTGTCCAACACCTTTATTGGCGTCTCATCTGCCATTATATATTGGCAGCTTAGTATTTGATCACGGTGCAGTTCATAGAGCGGCGTTAAGACCTCGCTTGTGTACTTCATCCAGTCCGAAAGCGTCGATACAGCTATTTCCACTTTATCGCGCTTATATATCTGGCTCTGGCGATACAGAGGAAGGTGATCCATAAATTTCGAAATCGCAACATGGGCCAAAAGACCAGGGCCGGCGATGCCTTTTTCAATAGGACGATTGGGAAGAACGCCAATGACCACGCCCTGGCCATTCTCTTTAGCGTATTTGGGTCGAACATAGCGCTGGACATATAATTGGCCAGGCTTGTATTCCAACTCTTCAGTGATCTCTTCGCCGATTTTCTTTAAGCCGGTCACATCTTCCTGAGGCTCAATAATCACTTCAACTCGGGGCAGATCGGCTGACAGTTTCATGCGGCCGTGCGGTGTTACCTTGGTCGTTTGTTTTACCACGCGGTCATATTCAACATGCTCTTTCTTTTCTTCGATTACAGCCAGCGGCTCAACGCCTAAAGCCAGCTCAAGCTGGGTGTCAGCAAAGGCGGGGATAAAGCGTTCTGATCTCTGGCCATAGAGCATGCGGCGAAGGTTGGCAAGCTCATTCTTTGTAAAAAGTAATTCATTTTTTAAAGAAGAATAATCGTTTTCA
>JASEHT010000375.1 GCA_030018675.1 Smithella sp. | reverse complement strand
GGCCTTTTTTTCTTCCGAAATGGCCGTTTCAAAGATGTCCTTGATATTGTATGACATATAATATCTGTTTTATTTTTTGTCTTGTTTTCTCTGCGTCCTCCGCGTTCCCGGCGGTGAACTATTACCTTTCTCTTGCTTGGCGTAACGTTTCCAGCACTTTCTTTAAAACCTCTTTTTGTTTTTTCAGCATTTCTCTGAAATCCAAACTATCTGTATCTGTGATTTCCATGCGGAGATCGGAAAGGTCATTTTCCAGGATTTCTGTCAAAATATCTTTTTCCTCTTTCGTGAGATCTAGTTGAATCATAGTTTGTCTCCTATACAAAATTTATTTGATTTCAACGGAAAACTTCACAATCTTTGGTTTTACCAGCCTCTCAAAATCTTTGTATGCCAACTTGACCAGTTCCCTGTGAGAACCTGCGTTGAATGCAATCTCTTTGTCTTCCGTCAGACTTTCTGCCACAAACACATCCATTCCATAGAGATTGCCAAAAGGCGGCATGGCGCCAATTTCACAATCGGGGAACAGGTCTTTAAATTCCTTTTCATTGGCAATTTCAATGGTAGCAGACCCCGTGGCCTTTTCCAAAATGTCAAAATCAACCTTACAGGAAGCCGGAAGAACGGCCATTGCCATTTTTCCGTTCATTTTAACCATTACCGTTTTGGCCAGTTCTTTCCCGGGAATATGGGCAGATGTTGCAGTTTCTTGAGCCGTGAAGGCGCGTGAATGGCTGATGGTGACATACTTAACGTTGTGTGAGTCTAGAAATTCTTTTAATTTCTGTATGGGCATAAAGACCTCCTTTCTGTTATTATTCCTTTTAAATCCCCCTTAATAAAGGGGGATAGAGGGGGTTGTGTTTTTCTTGGGGTATTCCCCATTCCCCGTTTTCACGAGGACGAGTTTCATGAGGACAAGTTTACAACCCCCTGGCCCCCTTTTCGTTCGACTGAGCTCACGACGAAGTCTAAGGGGGATTCTCTATTCCCTACATCGTACAACAAAATTCCTTAACGTCAGGTTAAAGCCTGTTCGAGGTCGTTTATCAAATCATCCACATGTTCGATCCCCACGGAGACCCTTATAAGCTCATCGGATATCCCTATTTTCTCCCTAATTTCTTTTGGGAGAGAGGCATGCGTCATTATTGCCGGATGTTCTATGAGTGACTCCACACCACCGAGACTTTCTGCCAGGGAGAATACCGTTACCCTTTCGAGAAATTTTCGGGCCGCCTCCAGCCCTCCTTTGATAAAGAACGTTACGATTCCTCCAAATCCGGTCATCTGTTTCTTCGCAAGCTCGTGCTGTGGATGTGAGCTGAGTCCCGGATAAATGACCCTTCTGACCTTCGGGTGACTTTCCAGAAATTGCGCTATTTTTAGGGCATTTCCAGCGTGCCGTTCCATTCTGATGGCAAGGGTTTTAATCCCCCGGAGGACAAGGAAGCAGTCAAAAGGTCCCGGTACACCGCCTGCTGCATTCTGAAGGAACTGGAGTTTGCTATATAATTCCTGATCGTTCATTACCAGGGCGCCGCCGATCACGTCACTGTGGCCGTTGAGATATTTGGTGGTGCTGTGCATAACGATGTCCGCCCCTAGTTTCAACGGTTTCTGAAAGAAAGGGGTTGCAAAGGTATTATCAACAACAGTTACTATGCCGCGGCTTTTTGCAATCATGGCAGTTGCTTCAATATCTATAAGCTTCAGGAGCGGG
>JASEHT010000374.1 GCA_030018675.1 Smithella sp. | reverse complement strand
TTATGATGCGTATTCCAATTTTAAAATAAAAATGTTATCCACTGTCCCAAGAGAATTGGAAGTGATTTATGAAGACAGTAGCCATCATTCCTGCCGGCGGCGCCGGTAGAAGATTAAAATCTCACGTTGCCAAACAATATCTATTGTTGGATTCATTGCCTGTTTTGGTTCATACATTAAAGGCATTTCAGGCATCTGAATTGATCGATGAAATCATTTTAGCCTTGCCCACCGAGGATATCATTCATGTCCGGCAGGATTTGATTGAAAAATACGGGTTGACAAAAGTGAAAAATATTGTTGCGGGGGGGAATGAAAGACAGGATTCCGTCAACAACTGTCTCCTTTCCATCAAGGAAAAATGTGATATTGTCGTTGTTCATGACGCGGTTCGGCCATTAGTCACGGCAGAATTAATCAGGAAAGTCATCGAAACTTCAATAATTGCTGGATCTGCTGTGGCCGGTGTAAAGGTTAAAGATACAATAAAAGAAATTCAGAATGAAAATATAATTTGGTCAACACTGCCAAGAGAAAATATCTGGCTGGCTCAAACGCCCCAGGCATTTCAGTTCAATATATTGAAGGAAGCTTATCGAATGGCCTATGAAGAAAAATTTTACGGCACGGACGATGCTTCGCTGGTGGAAAGAATGGGGAAAGAAGTAATCATGGTGGAAAGTTCTTACGACAATATAAAAATTACAACACATGACGATATGTTAATGGCGGGTGCTTTGATGAAAAAAAGCAATAAAACCTTATCTCGAACCGGTTTCGGTTATGACAGTCACAGACTGGTCTCTGACAGAAAGCTTATCTTGGGGGGAGTGGAAATTCCATTCGATAAAGGATTAGACGGGCATTCGGATGCCGACGTTCTTCTTCACGCAATCTGCGACGCGCTTCTGGGAGCTGCCGGTGAAGGGGACATCGGCAGACATTTTCCTGATACGGATCCTGAATACAAAGATATCTCCAGCCTGATTCTTCTGGATAGCGTTAAGAAGTTGATTGCATCAAAAGGATATTCCATTATTAATATTGACGCAACAATCGTTATGGAGGCTCCTAAAGTTGCGCCTCATGCCGACAAGATGATTGCGAATATTGCCGACGTTTTAAAGATTTCCAAAGATCATGTGAATATTAAAGCCAAAACGAATGAAGGCATGGGATTTACCGGTAAAAGCGAAGGCGTGGCGGTTTTCGCTGTGGCGGCTCTTTCGGAAGGGAAATAATGATGTTGTCTAAACCCAGAGTCAGATTTGCGCCTTCACCCACCGGAGAGCTACACGTCGGCAATGCGCGCACCGCTTTGTTTAACTGGATGTTTGTCCGCCATCACGGCGGTTCTTTGGTTTTGCGAATTGAAGACACCGATGAATCCCGGAGTGACATCGCTTACCAGTTAAGTTTATTGGATGATTTAAGCTGGCTTGGTCTGGATTGGGATGAAGGACCGAACAGAGGAGGGGCTTATGGTCCTTATCAGCAGAGTGAACGGCTTGCCCTCTACAGAGACTATCTGCAGAGGCTGATGGCGTCAGGCCTAGTTTATCCCTGTTACTGCACGGAAGAGGAACTGGAAGAAGAACGCCAGAACCTGATTTTGAGCAAGCGCATGCCGCGCTATATGGGCAAATGCAGAAACCTTACATCTGAGGAACGTAAAAAAAGAGAAAGCGCTGGAATAAATCCTACATATCGCTTTAAGATTAATTCCCAAACAATTG
>JASEHT010000373.1 GCA_030018675.1 Smithella sp. | reverse complement strand
CGCTCTTGAAATCATGATATTCATTGAGTGCATTAACACTGATATGCGCCAGGACGGCTCCGCTTAATATCAGGGCAATATATAGAAGATTAAGGGGGGCGCCCGACCAGAAGGCCGTCGCCACCCCCAGCGTCACACAGGCCGGGGTTAAAATTAAAAAGTTTGGCCGCATGGGACCGATAACCGCATTACTCATCGGAGATCTCCAATAATAAGGTGGATCATTGCGATGAGGGAATTATATGAAGAACGTTTCTGTGTCAATTGAATATTAGCCACAAAATAATTTTACACGTTTTTGAATCGATGATAGATATGACATCAATAAAATTAATAATCCGTCTTTCGTAAATTATTCGGTTATAAATGGCTCGCGAGCGAGGAGGATACATTCATGCAAAATTTTGTTTTTGAAAATCCGACAAAAATTATTTTCGGCAAGGGACAGATTGCAAGACTGGGCAAAGAAGCCGCCCGGTTCGGCAAAAAAGCCCTGCTGGTTTACGGCATGGGCAGCATTTTGAAAAACGGCATTTACAACCAGGTCACCGATTCCCTGAAGAAAGCCGGAATGGATTTCGTCGATTTTCCGGGTGTCAAATCCAACCCGGTTCTGTCTCACGTCAATCGGGGCATTGACACAGCATTAAAAGAAAACGTGGATGTGATACTGGCTGTCGGAGGCGGAAGCGTGATTGACGCCGCTAAAGCAATCTCCGCGGGCGTCAAGGCAAGTCACGATGTCTGGGATTTCTTCACCTTCAGTAAGCCAATCATTGACGCTCTGCCTGTCTTGACGGTGGTAACCGTTTCAGCCAGCGCCTCTGAAATGAATGCCGGCGCCGTTGTCACGAAAGAAGACGGCTGCCAGAAATATTGCATTGTTTCACCGTTTATTCAGCCGAAAGTTTCCATTCTTGATCCAACCGTGCTCTTTTCGCTCAGCCCCGAATACAGTGCTTACAGCGCCGTGGATATTATCACGCATATGCTGGAAGGCTACTTCAACAATACCGCCGCCGCGAGTCCTTTGCAGGACAGGTTGGTGGCGTCGCTCATGAAAACCGTGATGGAAAGCACGGAAATAATCATGGAGGAACCGGATAATTATGACGCGCGCGCCAATATGATGTGGAGCGCTATTCTCGGATTTAACGGCCTGACCACCGCCGGCATGGGAAAAGTGATCATGCCCGCGCACATGATCGAACATTCCCTGAGCGCGATTTATGACATCCCGCACGGCGCCGGACTTTCCATCGTGCTGCCGGCCTGGATGACATGGGCGCTGGAGGAAAAAACCGGACGGCTGGAAAAATTCGCCCGCGACATCTTTCACATCAAAGGACGCAGTTCAAAACAAGTTGCCCGGAAAGGCATTGCCTGCTTGAAATTATGGTTTGAATCCATCGGCAGCCCTGTTTCTTTAAAAGCGGCCGATATTCCGGAAAACGATATTGAAAAAATCGCGGAGAATGCTTTCGCCCTTTCGCAGGTTTGGTTTTATGAAGGCTACACGAAAGACGTGATTACCCGAATCCTGATGAACGCCCGCTGATTTTGTCAGTTGTTTAACCGGAATTTATCTCATAACTTTTCGCCATCACAAAGCGTATTGCTTTCCTTTTTTCAAGGTTAAAATGGCAACAGCGACAAAGCTCAGCACAACCATATTGATCATCCAGAGATAATGGTAAGAACCAAACGTATCATAGATCAATCCGCCCAGAACCGGGC
>JASEHT010000372.1 GCA_030018675.1 Smithella sp. | reverse complement strand
GACAGGGTCGGGATTCGACTTACAAATTTCAATTCACTTCGTTTTTGAAATTTGAGTCTCACAATAATAATAGTTCTAAAAAAAGCGATGCAATCCGGCTCTTCAATCTCCATGTTTCATAAAGTTCATAATATTTATTTTCCCACAGTTAGATTGACTGTCTTGGAACCGAATAAACTGCAATTGACCTTGACCTCAAACGTTTCGCCTGCTTTCGCCGGCACATTATAGCTGTAGGTAAAAGTGGCCTGATCGGGTTGATTTTCATACTTTTTGGCGCTCACAACGTTGCCGTTCTTCTTAATTTCAACATTCTTTATATAGTGAGAATTAGGAGATGGCGTTTTATGGGTAATCGTAACCGACAGTGTCTGGGATGTTGAATCATATGACAATTGCACATCCTTAGGCGCGTGAGCAAAAGACATCTGCGGATACATAAAACAAACCGCAACTAGAATCAGACTGCATACAAATAGTTGATACGTTTTAAATCTTATCATTGTGCACCTTCCTTTCAGATCATCTCTGTACGTTGTAGTAATAAAATAGCTCGTCCTGCATTGACTTTTAAAATGCATTACGCCTCCAGATCACGTTTCATCCGTTCAAAATCTTCTTTATTGATTTCACCTTTCGCATAACGCTTCTTTAAAATATCCAAGTGGCTTTATTCTTGTCCTTCTCCATCCTTGTGAAGTCAGACAACTTTCCGAATCCTGAAACTTATAGTTGCCGGAGCGTGTTGATGTATCCGCTGTTTTGATATTCTTTAAGCCATCGCTTCGCGATCGCGCCCGCGTATGTTTTTATAAACAGATTTCTCCATATCCGTTTTATGTCTTGCCAGGCGTTAGCCAGCGGAACGGTAAAAATAGTGCGCACAGGAAGATCACGACGCAACGCCTTTCTCATCCTCTGTTTTTCCAATAAATTACGAATAAACCGCCGGAAATAGAACACAACGAACTGGATGAGAAATCCAATGGTGGCAATGTAAACCCAGTTCATCCAGTTGCCGTAATTTAATTTCCGGCTGATGAATCCCCCGAGGTATTTATTTTTCATCAGCATCTTGGGCGTGTTTTGCAGATCATAGGGGTCCAGACCGTCCGGCCGGGAATTGTAACAAAGGAAGAGTCCGTCATATTTATCCCAGCCCGCCATCGAAAGGGGCAGCAGCCGGCCTTCGCTCTCCAGTCTCGCTCTGAGCTCGGAACCGGGCAAGGGAACGGCATTGAGTATTTGAATCGTGTCTATTCCCGATTTTCTGAAAAACTTTTTAAAACTTTCCGCCCGCTCGCTGATCGTGAAGGAAACGTTCGCCCGCTCATTTTTGTTTGCGGGATAGCCGAAAATGAACATGCCGTGCAGATAAAAATAATTGGAGAGTTTTCGGGAACGGGCAATTAATTTTTCCACCGTCACGCCTTTGCGCATCGCCCGCAATTCTTCGTTGATCGGACTTTCGTAGCCGATAGCCAGCAAGGTCACACCGGCCCAGCGCATGGCCTCGATCAAGGTGTCGTTTTCCGCCGCTTCGGTGCGCACCTGGACAATAATGTTTATTTTTTTCCCGAATTTTCTTTTATAATCGCCAATCGCCCTGCACAAATCGATGGCTTCATCCGGATTCTGAGCAAAATTATCATCGGTGAAGAAGAATTCTTTGTATCCCAAATCATTATATCTGATCACCTGCCGCAGGGCTGTCTGAACCGACGCGGATTTATAACGACC
>JASEHT010000371.1 GCA_030018675.1 Smithella sp. | reverse complement strand
TGGTGATTCGCGTTTTTTCCTGTAGCCGATCATTCCGGCCGCCCGGTTGCGCGCCGGTCTAAACGGAGAGTCGATCAGAAGAACACAGGTTTGCCGGGAACATCCGAACCGATAAAGATTGTTTTTGAAAGATTTCTTTGGGAACGGTTGACAAAATTGAGGATTACGGGTTTGAAAAAAAATGCTTCATTAACACGATCAAGGTTGGACTTACAAATTTCATGATTCGCTACAAGAGGAATTTTTGGCGCTTCGTTGGATCTATTGGAATGGTCATTATGCGAAGAATGACGCTATCGAGAGTTCTTTTATCAATAAGATATGGCGGTGTTCGCGAGAAGATAAATCATGGTTGCGCTTCTGCTTTTAATAAGGACATAGTCATCGGCAACATCCTCAATGATTCCCTCACTTGCAAAAGGTTCCGGCGCCCCAAAATTGATTACACATTTAATGTTGCTGGCGTTAACCGTGCATTCTTTTCCAATCTGTTTTTTTAAAAGATCTTTGTAAGTCATGATGCTATTCCTTTCTTTCAAATGTTATTTGTTTCAACATTCCGATAGCTCTTGATCTATTGCGTTATAATAGCACAATTTATTTTATGAGAGCAACCGGAGACTTTTTCATTGCGGATGGGAAGCGATTGTATTTGCGAATATTGATGCGTTGAGGATTTCAAATCAACATACACGATGAGACCTTTACGTTGATGATTCGTTTTTGTTTTCTGTTTTATTTTCTGTGCCTGCCAAGGCCAGCACCACCAGGGTCCATGCCGGGAAAAGCTGCACGCCGGGAATCACCTCGACAATTAGAGCCGGTAAAAGGAGCCACTTAAAACCAATCGCTGTAAATAATACAATAACGGTAACGACATCAATAATCCAGTGCACCGGTGGTGTGAATGTGAAAACAAATCCCAGAATGTCTGAAATAAGCGCCAACAGCAAAGCCCACCGCCATCGCGGAAGTTTCCATGCCGTTGTAAAGTTATTGAAGAATAGTTTGATCATATCTGGTTTTATACCGTGTCTGCTTCATTGAAATCAAACGGAACAGGCGTTGCTTCAGAAATTCTTTTCCTTTGGGCGCCTCCGTTCGGGTCACTTCTTCGTGACAACGACCTCGCAGCAATCATCCCCGCGATTTAAATTTTTGGTATGAGCAACATCCACGAGTATTTTATTAGCAAACAGGCCGCTGATGATCCCCTGATAGGTCTGGACGGTAACAATGCCGCAGTCGGCCACACCGGCTTTGGCAATGGCTTTCTGTGTTTCGCAGTCCGTAATGCGGATGACAATTTTATCATCGTGAATAGACACGTTCCTTCCCTCGATCTTCAGAATCCTGCTAAAAATATCGAAGGCATCCAAAAAACTCTCCGGCCAGACCGGGTTCGGAAGATAGTTCTTCCGGAGGTTCTTGCCGAAGACATAGGAAAAATGTTTCCAGGCTTCCACATCCATCTCCCACGCTGTTTGAGTATCAAACTTCTTCGCCAGTGCCAGAAACCAGGCGCCATCCATCCGTGTAAATGCGTGCTGTGCGATTTCCATCATCTGTGTGTCTGATAATTTCATTACGATTACTATGCCTCATTAAATGATTTCGTGATGCACACTAGCATAAAACAATAAGTTTGGAAATTAAGGATTACGGGAAGAAGCGTTCAAGAATGATGCGATGGCAAAACGAAAAAAAGATTGCGCGCCCCGAAAATCGGGACGCGCAATCGAGGACAAACGTG
>JASEHT010000370.1 GCA_030018675.1 Smithella sp. | reverse complement strand
ATGTAGATTTAAACGTGCACTTTAATCCATGCAGAAAATTCTCGTCGAAGCGGCGAGAATATTATAACCTTCTATGAAAATTATAGTTTTTGTTGCTCTCGGTATTGTTATTTGAAAATAAATGTGATATTTTTTCAACGCTTAAGATTTGCCCCGGTATTATCCGGCGTCCGTGTTTGTAAAAGACGGGCAGACGGTATTCATTTCATGCATTTTTCGAGTACATTATGGATATGAAGCTGCATCCCGTAACGCTCAAATTTTCCGGTGAATGTGCACATCTTGAAGAGCCGTTCCTGAAAGATTATCATAAAATATCGCTGTCCCAAATCCGCGTATTTTTGATTCTTGGCGCTCTGCTTTACGCGGCGTTCGGCATTTTGGACGCCCTGCTAATGCCGGAACAGAAGCTGATGGTATGGCTGGTCAGATTTATTGTCATCGGTCCCGGACTGATAACAGTTCTTTTGATTTCCTTTACCGATGTGTTTCGAAAATACATGCAGGGCGTGCTTTCGTTTGCGTTCACGCTAGCCGGTTTCGGCATTATCACCATGATTGTGATCGCTCCTCCTCCGGTCAGTCATGCCTATTACGCGGGATTGATGCTTGTTTTTACCTGGGGATACACACTGATCCGGCTCTTTTTTATATGGGCTTCACTGGCAGGATGGCTGCAGGTTGTCCTTTACGAGGTGGCCGCTGTCTGGGTCAATCCAACGCCACTTGATATTTTTATCGGTAATAATTTTTTCTTCATTAGTGCGAATCTTGTGGGCATGATGGCTTGCTACGCGATTGAATTCTACGCGCGGCGCGACTTCTTCATGAAAAAACAGCTGGAAACAGAAAAGGTGAATGTCCGGAAAATCAACGAGGAACTTGAAGATCGTGTTCGGCAGCGGACCATGGATTATCAGATTGTCAATCAAGCGCTCAAAAAAGAGGTACGCGGGCATCAAAAAGCGGAAGAAGCCTTGCGAATCAGCGAAGAAAAATACAGAGCATTGGTCGAAAATGCCAACGATCTGGTTTTTCGCACAGACAAAGAAGGACAACTTGTATTTTTTAATATTTCTACAGTCCGGATATTGGGGTACGACGAAAAGGAAATTTTAGGGAAAAGTTATTTGTCCCTTGTCAGACCGGATATGCGTGAAGAAGCTCTTCAGTTTTTCGGTCGGCAAATTAAAAACGGCATCAGGAATACTTATTCCGAATATCCGGTTGTGAAAAAAGACGGCAGTGAAATCTGGCTGGGTCAAAATACCCAGTTAATCATGGAAGACGGCAACGTGAAAGGTTTTCAGGCGGTATCCCGCGATGTTACCGAGCGCAGACGCCTGGAAAGAGAATTGAAGGCAAGCGAGGAAAGATACCGGGAACTGAGTATTGTGGATGATCTGACACAACTTTATAACTCCAGACATTTTTACAATCAATTGAAGGGGGAGATAGACAGAATCGAACGGCGGGAATATCCCCTGACCCTCTTGCTGCTGGATATTGATGATTTTAAAGTTTACAACGACAGTTATGGACACATTGAAGGAGATAATGTTTTGTTCCGGCTTGGCCAGATTATCAAAAGATGCTTGCGCAAGGAAGATTCCGCTTATCGTTACGGCGGTGAAGAATTTACGATTATTCTGCCTATGACGCTGCAGGATGAGGGTCTCGTGACGGCCGAAAGAATCAGAGATGAATTAAAAAAAGAAAATTTCTCTCCCAAATCTGATCAAGAAATTTATCTTACCGTCAGCATCGGGCTCGCCCAATATAATAAG
>JASEHT010000036.1 GCA_030018675.1 Smithella sp. | reverse complement strand
CTTTTAACCATTTTTTTATAGCCGTTGGTTTGGGTGTTGACGCGTTTTCCGTGGCCATCGGCATTGGCGCCACGCATCATAAAAGATCGTGGGCTCCCGTGTTGCGGTTGTCTGCAGCCTTTGGCGTCTTCCAGTTCGGCATGGCGATTCTGGGCTGGCTTGCCGGGTTGACCATTGTAGAAATCATATCATCCTTTGACCACTGGATCGCTTTTGTCTTATTGACTCTGGTGGGCGGTAAAATGATCCGGGAAGGTTTTGAAAAAGAAACCGATGAGGAAAAGTCCGATCAAACACGCGGTTGGCCGCTGCTGATGCTGTCGGTTGCCACCAGCATCGATTCTCTGGCTGTAGGCTTCAGCTTTTCCATATTGAAGGAAGATATTTTAGTACCGGCGATCGTCATCGGTGTGGTATGCTTTCTCATGACGGTTGCGGGTATGATATTCGGCAAGGGGCTGGCAAAAATATTCGGCAAAAGAGTGGCGATATTCGGCGGCCTGGTTTTGATTGCCATCGGCGTTAAAATTCTCGTGGATCATCTGGGGTAATGGGTATGTACCGAAAAGATTCCGGTTGGGGAAAAACAATCGAACATAAATCGCCGGGTATGATGAGGAAATTATCCGTCCTCGTCATGTTATCTCTCGTCCTGACGCTTTCATCCTGCTCCACTTTCTTATCTGAAAAATACAACGCGCAAGTCTCCCCGGGACAATGCCTGCCGTTTTTTCCCGATCAGGATGGTTGGTATGGCGGCGATGGCGCTTATTCGATCATGCTGGACGAAAAGCGCACGCTTTGGGTTTTCGGAGATACTTTTGTCGACGACGAGACCGGCCTAAAAGACCGCTTGGGCATGGAAGTTGTGTTGGGAACGACGCTGGCGATTTCCACCTGCTCTGAAAAGAACGAATTTGAGATTCAATATTACCTCAAAAAGAACAATCGGGAATTTATTTCATCATTCGGTGAAAATGAATGGCTATGGCCGCAGGACCCTTTTATGGTCAACCGTGTGCTGTATATTCCATTGATAGCGATTGAGCCGGGAGACCGGCCGGGAGAGCTTTTCAATTTTCGGGTTGCCGGAAACAAATTCGCGCGGATAAAAGATTTCTCGGCGGCCGATCCTCATGCCTGGGAGTTTGATTACATTGATTGGACCCCGGCAATTCCGAAGGAGATTGCGGCTTTCGCGACAACGTCAGTTGTCCATAATAATCATGTTTATTTTTATCCCTTCTATGTTTATTTCGGGGAAGATGCGCAGATCATGGGGAATATTCTTGCGCGTATTCCGGCAGATAAGATTGATCATCCGACGGGAGCCATTGAATATTTTACCAAGGAAGGGACGTGGGAGAAAAGCCTGAATCCCTTGCGAGTCAGGGTTGTGCTTGACGCCAGTGTCTCCGAGTTAAGCGTAAGGTATCACGCTCTTACCGGTCAATGGATAGCGATCTACTTGTCCACTCGTAATCAAGGAGATCAGATGTTTTATCAATGGTCGGATAGACCCGAGGGGCCGTGGAGCGCCCCGAAAGCCCTGGGCGGGAAAGTTCAGGAGGTTGATCCCGACAGCGCTCTGTATGACGCAAATAATTTTTGCTACGCGGGAAAGGAGCATGTCCAGTATTCACGCCATTCCGATCTGGTGGTAACCTACGTTTGCAATTCCATGGAAGATTTTGAAAAAGAAGACAGCTTTATCCGCCGGAATCTTTTTCTCTATCGACCGGTCGTGCGGAAAGGCAACTTCTGCGAATGATAAAATGAAGATCAATGAATCAATAAGACCAGACGTTTTGCAAACCATCTCTTTTACAGACCGATCCATTTCACGATTTGGTATGCGGCGATGCCGCCGAGGTAGGAAACAAGCAGGGTCATGACAATCGTGGCGTAAAACCATTTATTGTTGTTCATTTCTTTTTTCAGAACGGCCACTGTCGCGGCGCAGGGGATAAAGAGCATCATCACCACCAGGAACGCGGCCGCTGATTCCGTGCTCATGATCGTGGGCAGCACAGAGGATAATCCCTCACTGCCGACCGAGTAGAGGACTCCCAGGGTGGCCACGACATTTTCCTTGGCCACCAGTCCGGTTAAAAGGGCGGTGATCATTTTCCAGTCCAGGCCCAGCGGCACGCCGAGCGGTTGAAGCAATCTGCCGAATGCGGCCAGATAACTTTCTTCCACAACGCCGTTCGGCCAATAGGACAAAATCCATACGATGACCGACACGGCAAGGATGATCGTTCCCGCTTTGCGGATAAACGATAATAGGCGCGTCCACACGACGATCAGAATCGTTTTTAAATCCGGCGTATGATAAATAGGCAGTTCCATGATAAAGGGGGCGTCCTGTTTCCAGAGCGTTTTGTTGACAAAGGCGCCGGCGATTCCCAGCACGGCGATATTCAGGGCTATGATGCTCCAGGCGACATAAACCGCGTTATGGCCGAAAATGGCGGCTGAAACGAGCGTCAAAACCGCCAGACGCGCGGTGCAGGGTACAAAAGGGATCAGCAACAGGGTGATCATCCTCGCTTTTTTTGTCTCAATGATCCGCGCTCCCAGAACAGCCGGCACGTTGCAGCCGAACCCCAGACACATGGGAATAAAGCTTTTGCCGTGGAGGCCGACCAGATGCATGATTTTATCCATGACAAACGCCGCCCGGGCCATATAGCCGACATCCTCCAGAAAAGCCATAATGGCGAAAAATATCAGCAGTATTGGCAGAAAGGTAAGCACGGAACCGGCGCCGCCGATAACGCCGTTGAGCAATAATCCGCTCAGCCATTGAGGCCAGCCGCCTATGAGGGGTTCGGAAAAATTGATGAACTGATGAATCCGGTCGCCGAACCATTCCTGAAGAGGCACGCCCACCGCGTATGTCAGAAAGAATACCAGAGCCATCACCGCGAGCAGGATGGGAATGCCGAATACGGGGCGGGTCAGGATGTGATCGATTCTGTCCGTCAATACCACCTGTCCCATTTTAAAACGGGAAACAGAGGCGCGGGATATATTTTCGATCCAGTCGTAACGGCCGTTCACCACGGCGTGAAGAGCATCCTCGTGCTTGATCAGAAGTTCTTCTATTTTGTCGCGCGCAGGTTTCTGCACGTTTGATTCAACCATATTCGATACTTCCGGGTCGCCTTCCATCAATTTAACCGCTACCCATTCGGGTGTATGGGGAGGGTGAATGTAAGGCGTGACCAGTTGCAGAATGTCCCGGTAAATTTGCTGATGGTCTTCCGATACTTCCGGCTTTTCCGGTTTATATTTGTAGCCGTTGGAAGCCAGCGAGGCAATCTGCGACACCAGTTCCCTAATGCCGCTGTTGCGTTTGGCTACCATGGGAATTACCGGTATGCCCAGAGCATCCTCCAGGGATCGCGTATTAATCTCAACATTCTGATCCGACGCGACATCCAGCATGTTGAGGGCAATAATCACCGGCCGGTTCAATAAGAGCAATTCGGATAACAGATAAAGACCGCGTTCGAGCGCTGCGGCGTTCAATACAAGGACAACCAGATCGGGTTTTTCCTGGATGATGAAATCACGGGCAATTCTTTCTTCTTCGGAAAACGCAGTCAGGCTGTAGGTTCCCGGCAAATCGACAATGTTGATTAAAACATTATCGGCGCGGTGAGACCCCATCTTTTTTTCCACGGTTTTGCCCGGCCAGTTGCCGACGTGCTGGGATAAACCGGTCAGGATATTGAAAACAGTGGACTTACCGACGTTGGGCTGGCCGACCAGCGCCACCGAGATTTCTTTTTCAATCGGAGGCAAACAGGTTTCAACGTCGGGCTCAACCTTATAAACCATTATTCTGGAGGCTTCGCCGCGTCCCAAAGCGATCCGTGTGTTGGCCACCTGAACGACGATCAGCCCTCCGCTGGCCTGGGCGACACGAAAACGGGCGTTGGTCACGATGCCCATCCCCGCGAAGCGGCTGGTGATAGCCGATCCGCCTTCAATGGAATGGATAATCCCCTGATCTCCCTCCCGCAGCAATGTTATGCTAATCAGATCACGCATGGAAAAACTTTCTGTCTCATTTAATGCCGACGCGGTATTTCTTCAGCAGAAATTCCGGACCGTAGGAACTTTTTGTCCGTCGTAAATTCTTGTTGCCCATATCTTCTTCCAGGTTCAGATACCTGTATTTCGATTGCAGTCTTTTGGCCGTGTCGTTGAACATATACTCGTAAAGGCCGTGATAATTCTTCGACGCTTTGGCAAAATGCAGACAAAATGTATCAGGCGTCAGCTCTTCCCCGATGATGAATCCCGCCGGTTTGTCCGCAATGTAATATATTATGCCCCATAGCGCAAGCCCGCAAAATTTCTCTAAAGCTTCGTAACAATGTTCAAAATCGGTTTTGTCCCGCGACGTTCTGGATCCGCTTTGCCACCCCTCCAGGATGCTGACCGTGTCGTCAAAATGGCCGTCGGATATCCGTTGTCCATCCGCTTTGTAGGAAGACAGAAATTGATTTAAATGATTCCGGTGGCGCAAATATCTCTTCCCTTTGAAACCGGCCATGTTTTCGGTCAGGTAAATATAGTCGGATTCGCTTTCGTCGAAGCTGACAACAAATTGATCTTCCGGGAAATAGGGCAGCCACACCCCGGGAATCGGGAAGAAGAAATCCCGCCCTTTCAGTATTTCACGAAATGTTTTCAGATCGCATCCATCCGGATTATTCAACGGCATCACGTAGCGGTGTTTCTGTTTATTCCGGCCGGAAACAAACAGGCCGCAGTCCCGCGTGACAAATTCATAATTGCTGGTCTGACGGAACAGATAAACATTGGCAAATGTATAATCGGAAATCTGTAGATTCATTTGCCGGAAACGTTCCGTCAGGCGCGGACGGTGTTTCAGGCCAACGGTTTCGGTATGATCCATATCCCTATTTCATTCATCCTTTCAGCGGGCGATTCAAAGTATAAATTGATGACGGTTGTCTCTGAGCCAGCGCCGGTGTTTTTTATATTCGGGCATCACCGCTTCCACCCGTTGCCAGAACTCCGGTGAATGGTTTTTTACCCTGATGTGCATTAACTCATGCACAATCACGTAATCGATAATATCGGGAGGCGCCATGATCAGCCGGAAGCTGAACGTCAGGCGGTCATCTTCCGAACAGGACCCCCAACGGCTTTGAGCCGATGTTATTCTGATCCCTTTATAAGATAAGTTAAGCCTTTTGCTGTAAATATCAACCCGCCGACGGAGCAAATCATAGGCTTGGCTCTTATACCATGAGACAAAGTAATATTTTCTTATATCTTTTCCCTCACGCGCGTTAAGATAAAACCGGTTGTCCCGGAGCGTGATTCCCGCGTTCTCAAAAGGTTCAAAAACCACCTCCAGAGGACATTCCCGTCCCAGATAAAGAAAATTTTCGCCGGTTTCGTACGTTTTCGCCTTGTTTTTCAAGGAAGTTTCTTTTTGCTTTTGGATGGTCTTATTGATCCAGCTCTTTTTTTCTTCTACAAAACGTCTGATTTCATCGGCGGGTGTAAAGTAGGGGGCTGATACGATGACATCCGCTTCATTACGGATTTGCAGGGAAATGGTTTTTTTTCTTTTTCTGCTCCGGTTCACCGTGTAGGTTGTATTCATGAAAAATCAATGCTTTCGTCAATCGTTTTGATGGAGTGTTCCTATCATAATTTGCATTCTAAAGCGAGTCTGGAGAAACGAAAAGAGCGCTTTTCTCCGCTTTGGTTTTGTGTTAATTGAAAAGCAAAATTCGCGGGTGGAATCAATGGGAAAAATTACCAAGTGCCCCTGGGGCAGTTTTGAAGTTTTACTGGAGGCGCCTGATTACAAAGTCAAGAGAATCGTCGTGGAGCCCGGCGGATGCCTGAGCCTGCAGCTTCATCATTTTCGTTCTGAACACTGGTTTGTCGTCGCCGGAGCGGGTGAGGCGATCGTTGAAGACGGAAAAATATCATTGCATCCCGGCAGCGCGGTGGATATTCCTGAAAAAGTAAAACACCGTGTGCAGAATTATACGACCGAAAATCTGGTCATAATAGAAATTCAGAAAGGTGTGTATTGCGGTGACGACGATATAGAGCGGTTTGAAGACCGATATGGCCGGGTTTAACCAAGTTGCTTTTACAGGGATAAATGCGGTTTCGACACTTCTTTTAAAAAACGACCCATGCTTTTAAGGCAATCCGGGAACCGGATAATTTTTCTGTTGTTTTATGGATGGGCTGCTTCAAACAAGTCGGGTTGCCGGAGACATAAAGATGCCCTGATCTGACGTTTCTTGTCTCTTCGGAAGTCTTAGCGAACAGTATTCTTCTGAAAATTATTTTTAACAGTCTCAAGTCTGTCAAGATCAAGGGGGATCCCTTTTGTCGGCGCCGGCGTCATGCTGATAGCATTTTCGGGGCAGGCATAGGCACAATTACCGCATCCCATGCAGATGCCGGTGTCAACCACGGGCTGTTTTTTATCTCCATCTTTCCAGGATAAGGCTCCAAATGGGCAGATGGGTACACAAATCCCTTTCCCTTTGCATTTTTCCGGGTGGATTGCGGGAAGATAGCCTGATTGCGCCAGAGAACTTTCCTTGAATCCCATCGAATGAAACAATTTATGTGCTGAAATCGAGACACAACATTCCGGACAGCAGTTGCAGATGGCATACATTTGATTGCCTGCGCCGTCCTTGCAGTAGGCGTTGCTGACGTATCCGTTCTTCTTGCATCGATCCAGGAGGTCAATGGCTTCCGGGACAGAAAGTTTACGGGGATCGGCCTTCTTGTTGTGTTCCAGCATAAAGGACATGAACGGCTCACCGATGATCATGCACTTATGCGCGGGCTGGCAGTCGTGTTTTCGGGCATCGCGACACGCGCAACGCAAGGCAACAATCGCGTCGGGGTTGCGGATGATGATATTATAGGCCATGTCATAGGGTATGACCGACTTTGCAACATTCTCCGGGACAGCGACTGTTTCATTCAATGTGACAATTTTATGCGCATCTTCGAAAATGATGACTTTGCCATGGTAACGGCTTGTCAGAAATTTAATGAAAGGATGAAAAATAAAGGCATTGGATTTATTGATAATCCTTGCGACAAAACCGAAAACCCTGGCGATTAAACCGACATAACCGGAAATGTATTTCAAATACAAATATCCGTCGATTTTTAAGTATAGGTTTCTGCCGTGCAGCTTGAATAATTTCCTGGTTGATTCTTTGATTTTACATGACCTCCTTTTTTTCTCCGGCGGACTATAAACATGATGATGATTCAAATCAAGTAGTGAATCATCATCACGGATGTGGATTCCCGCTCACAATATCTTTTTGTCTCTGTTTTTCCCCCGCATTCTTTTCCACAAATATTCCCCGTCCGGTTGCGGGATCGGTTTCCGTAAAATACATGAGCGCTGAGTAGGTGGAAGGCAGGGGGGTGAAAATCTGCACCTGCCGCGGATGGGTCTTCAGTTCTTTACTGACAAATGATTTCAACTCACGCATGTTTTCTTCGGTGCATCCGGGATGCGCCGCGATAAAGTAATAGGTGAGATATTGTTCCCGTCCCGAAGCCTTGGAATACTTTTCAAACAGTCGCTTGAAGTTTATCAATGACTGCGCGCGCGGTTTGCCCATGAGTTTCAGGGTGTCGGAAGAAACATGCTCCGGCGCAATCTTTAATTGGCCGGAAATGTGATGATTGACGAGTTCCTGCATATAGCCGGAGGCATATTTTTTGTCGCTGAGCAGTAAATCGTATCTGATGCCGGAAGCGACAAATACTTTTTTGATATTTTTAATTTTTCGCAATTCTTTCAACAGATATATTTGCCGGCTGTGGTCTGGTTTCATGCTGTCGCATATCTGCGGGTAGAGGCATCTTTTATCCTGGCAGGCGCCGCTTTTCTGCTTTTTCCGGCAATCAAATCCGTACATATTGGCAGTGGATCCGCCGACATCCACAATATATCCCTTGAAATCGGGCAATGCGGAGATTTTTTTTGCCTCCTTCAGAATTGATTTCTCGCTCCGGCTGATAACCGTTTTTCCTTCATGCAGGCCGATGGAGCAGAAATTGCATTCTCCGTAACAGCCTCGATGGGTGGTAATGGAAAATCGGATTGTATCCATTGCTTTGACTTTGCCTTGGGCGCTGTGGAAGGGATGAACGTCGCGGGTAAAATCAAGCGAGTAGATTTTATCCAGTTCTTCCGTTGTCAGGTGAGCTTGCGGCGGATTATGCACCAGAAAACGATTTCCATGTTTCTGAAAAAAGCCTTGAGCGGAAAGGGGATCATTGTTCCGGTAAAAAGTGGCAAACATTTTGATGAATGATTTCTTGTCCGCCCAGACTGTTTCATAAGAAGGTAATTCAATGTAGCCGGAAGGAGGAGAAGGGGAAATATAACACATGCCCCTGATGCTTTTGGTATCATGACCATCTCTTAATTTTCGGGCAATTTCCAGAATCGCTTTTTCCGCCATGCCGTAGGTCAGCATGTCGGCGCGGGCGTCAAATAAAATCGAACGGCGAATGGAGTCCGACCAGAAATCATAATGAGCCAGCCGGCGCAGACTGGCTTCAACGCCGCCCAGAACGATCGGTTTTGTATTTTTGAAATGCTGCCGGATAAGATTCGTGTAAACAACCGTAGCGCGGTCCGGCCGACGATTGTTTTTTCCTCCGGCAGTCAGATCGTCGCTTCTTCTTTTCTTTTTTGTTGCCGTGTAATTGGCAACCATCGAATCCATGCAACCGCCGGTGATGCCCCAGAAGAGTTCCGGTTCGCCCAGTCTGATGATGTCGTTTTCGTTCTTCCAGTCCGGCTGGGCGATGATGCCCACGCGATATCCGGCATCCGCCAGAAGCCTGCCGATGATGGAAACGCCGATAAAGGGGCTGTCGATATAGGCGTCACCAGTGATAAGAATCACATCGAGTTTATCCCATTTTAATTTTTGTAAATCTTCTTTGGTCGTTGGGAGAAGCATATCGAAAATATTTTCCGGAAAAAGGATTCTGCGGCGTTAAATGATGTTAATCAGCTTCAGTCCTAAAATCACAGCCGTAATCAGCGTCACTAAAGACAATCGTCCTATAAAGCGGTGCGCTGTTCGTACGGCGGGTTTGTTTTTCGCGCGGAATTGATGAAATCCCAGCAGTAAAGCAATCCCAACGCACATCAATGCCATCAGACCGACAGCCTGATGGAGACCATTGATGTGCTCACCGCTGGAACCGGAAACATAAATGAAGACCATCAGAAATCCCGCGGCCATTGTCAGAGAACCGAGAGAATTTATTGTTTTGTGAATTTTGAGCCAGTTTTTCTTCTTCCGGAAGAAAACAGCAAAAGCAATACCGGTTATAACACCCAATATGGCGGTAACCATCAGTAAAATGTGCAGAATAAAAAACATGATTTTACATGTCCGGAAAAAAGTTGTTTATATCATAGCCTGAATTTCATCAATTGTCCGACCGCGAAACATTCCAGCTTTTCTCCGCTCTTTTTGATGATTTTCTGGCTGTCTTTCACGATATCGTCGATTTCGGAATCGACTCTTTCCTGATTGTGATGAAATAATCCCAATTTTTTCACCCCGGCTTCCATGGCGAGCTTTAAAACGTCCTTGTATAAAGAATGTCCCCAACTGCGGGTTCTTGCGTACTCTTCGTCGCTGTATTCAGCGTCATGGAAAAGCAGGTCCGCGCCTCTGGAGAACGCGACGTAATCCTGAAAATCAAGTCCGCCCTCATGCCGGAAACCCAGTTCGTTGTCGGTCAGAAAAACAAACGTTTTACCGTTTTCTTCAAATTTGTAGCCTGTTCCCCCGTTGGGATGGCTTAAGGATATCGGCGTAATCACCAGGGATCCGAACTTATACGATTCAAAACAATCGTCGTCATACGCAATTTTCGCCCGTATATATTCAAATTTTATGGGGAAGTTCGGAGCAATCATCATACGCGAAAGCAAGTCTTTGATGGAGGAACGGGCAAAAGGGCAACCCACGACGTTCAAATTTGTTCTCGGTGAATAAATGGGTTTGAAAAAAGGAAAACCCATAATGTGGTCCCAGTGGCCATGGGTCAGCAGCAGGGTATAATCCCGGTAGCCTTCCGCCAAGAGAGCGTTGCCGGCTTCGCGGATACCGGAACCGGCATCAACGATTAAAATTTTGTCGTCATTTGTCCTGATTTCTAGGCAGGTGGTATTGCCGCCGTAACGCAAATATGGTTTGCCTGAAACAGGAATAGAGCCCCTGGAACCCCAGCATCGGATGATCATTTTTCACCTTGAATTCCCACACAACAAAAAGAGGATACCCTTTGAATATCCAATAGTATAGAATACGTATTAAATCAAGCCGGATATGTAAAGGACGCCCCGGGAAAAATTCTTTCGCTTGATATTATTAGAAAAGGTCTTAAATTAATCACTAACTATGGAGGGATGACCATGAAAAGCATAAAAATAAAAGGAATGAGCTGTCAGCATTGCGTTATGGCGGTTACCCGGGCGCTGGGCGCGATAGAAGGCATCCGGGATGTTCGCGTTGATTTGGACAAAGGCATGGCAACGTATCAGGAGGAGAAACCCGTGCCCGCTGATGTTGTCATTGCAGCGATAAGAAAAGCGGGGTACGACGTTGTCGACTAAAACAGCGCCCGATGCGGTTCGGGAAACAATCACTGTCTCTGTGGGCGGAATGACCTGCGCTGCCTGTGTGCGCCGGGTGGAAAATGCGCTGAATTCGATTGAAGGCGTCAGAGAAGCGAACGTGAATCTGGCGACCGGCCGCGCCACCATTATTCATGAACCGCGGTGGGGCGGGCTTGCGCAGCTCAGCCGGGTGATTGCCGATCAGGGTTACGAATTTCTGGGAGAAATTCAGGATGATCTTCCCGACCCCATTGAAGCATCGCGCATTGAAGAATTAAGAGACTTGAAAATAAAGGTAACCGTCGGCGCCATATTGAGCGTGATTATTTTTTTCGGCTCCATGCAGCACTGGTTTCCATTTCTGCATTCCATTCCCCGCCAGGCCTTGCTTGTTGCGATGTTTGTTTTAACCGCGCCCGCGGTTTTCTGGGTAGGGAGCCGCTTTTTTACCGGCACCTATAAAGCCGCCTTGCAGAAAACATCCGATATGAACACGCTGGTCGCCGTGGGCGCCCTTTCCGCCTATGGCTATTCCGCGGCCGCAACGTTTTTTCCTCAATTTTTCACCGTCGCCGGATTCATGCCGCACATTTACTACGATGCGGCGGCGATGATCGTTACGCTGATTCTTCTGGGCCGGCTGCTGGAGGCCCAGGCCAAAAGCAAAACGTCGTCGGCCATCAAAAATCTGATGAATCTGAAACCCAAAACGGCGCGCCTGATAAAAGACAATCGGGAAATAGAGATTCGCGTGGAAGACGTCCGTGTGGACGATATGGTTATCGTAAAACCGGGCGAGCAAATTCCCGTTGACGGCGTTGTTTTATCCGGCGAATCAACCGTTGACGAGTCCATGCTCACCGGCGAAAGCATGCCCGTCAATAAAGAAAAAGGGCAGAAGGTTTTTGCCGCCACCATGAACAAGACGGGAAGCTTTACGTTTCGCGCGACAGGCGTCGGTGCCCAAACTGCTTTGGCGCAGATTATCCGCATGGTCGAAGAGGCACAGGGCTCGAAGGCGCCGGTGCAGCGGCTGGCGGATAAAATCGCTTCTGTTTTTGTGCCCGCCGTCTTTGTTATTGCGATGGTAACGTTTGCCGTCTGGTATTTTATTCCTTCCGAGACCAATTTCAGCCGCGCGTTGATTAATTTTGTTTCCGTTCTCGTGATTGCCTGCCCGTGCGCTTTGGGCTTGGCCACACCGACGGCGATTATGGTAGGCACCGGTCTGGGAGCGCAAAGCGGCATTCTCATCAAGGGCGGCGAGACGCTGGAAAAAGCAGGAAAACTGTCTGCTGTGGTTTTCGATAAGACCGGCACCCTCACACGGGGAGAGCATTCCGTCACCGATGTTGTAACGACCACAGATTATGACGAGAGGCAGGTTCTCGCTTACGCGGCGGCGCTGGAGAAAAAATCAGAACATCCCCTGGCGCAGGCCATCCTGAAGAAAGCACAGGCCGAAGCCATCACGGTCGACGACGTTGATCAGTTCACGGCTTTGTCGGGAATGGGCATAAGAGCTCTTCTGGCAGACAAACCCTGCCTTGCCGGCAATCGTTTTTTTATGGAAAGCGAAGGCGTGAATCTTGCCCGTTTGAATCAGGAAGCGGAGAAACTTACCGGAGAAGGCAAGACGGTCATTTATATCGCTGTCGAAAAGCAGGCGATAGGCCTTGTCGCTCTGGCGGATGAGCCGAAAGCTTCGGCAAAGAAGACCATTGATATTTTAAGGCGGTCGGGATTGAAAGTGATCATGATCACCGGCGACAACATCGGTACCGCGCGGGCGATTGGCGGCAGATTGGGAATCGGACAGGTGCTTGCCGACGTTTTGCCGGGAAGCAAAGCCGATGAAATAAAAAAATTACAGACAAGCGGAGAGGTTGTCGCCATGGTCGGCGACGGCATCAACGACGCGCCGGCGCTAGCGGCAGCCGATGTCGGCATCGCCATCGGCGCGGGAACGGATGTGGCTATCGAAGCCGGCGATATCACATTGATCCGCGACGATTTGCTGGGCGTACCCGAGGCGATCAGGCTTTCACAGGCGACGATGCGCGTCATCAGACAGAATCTTTTCTGGGCTTTTTTCTATAATGTGGCAGGCATTCCGATTGCGGCGGGCGTTCTTTATCCTTTTTTCGGTATCCTGCTGAATCCCGAATATGCCGCCGCGGCGATGGCGTTGAGTTCGGTTTCCGTTGTCGGCAATTCCCTGCGCCTGCGCCGCGTGTGGAAAAAGAAAAAGCAACAAGGACCGACGCTTGATTGAAGCGACTTTTTATCAAAGCGCTATTGCCGGATGAATCCGAAGCGTAAAGTAGCGTTGATGGTCAAAAAAATAGTTTTGCACAGTCCTTCGAATCAGCGGCAATAACCGCTGGCTCTAGCATTTTCCAGCAATGTGCAGATTCCCAGTTCGCATGCTTTCTGCGCGTCACGACACACGGCAAACTTGTCATCCAGCTTAGAATAAAAAAACGCTCTGTTGTAGTAGCTATCGGCGCCATGCGGCTCGATTTCTATGGCCATGTTCATGTCCTCAATGGCCGAATGATATTCGCCCATTTCACCGTATAAAGTTGCCCTGTTGCGGTAAGCGTTGGCGTCCCGCGGTTTCATACGGATGGCGGTGTTGAAATTTTCCAGAGCTTTTTGACGATGGCCGGTTTTCGCGTAAACGATCCCTCGGTGATTATAGGCGCTGATAAATTCCGGATTGATACGGATGGCCTCGTCAAAATGGGCGATAGCCTCCGGGACATTGCCTTTGTCAAACAGGGCTGAGCCGAAACAGCTGTGCGCCAGATAATTATTGTCGGTAACCTGCAAGGCGTGATGAAATAAAGTATAACTGTCTTTCCAGTAACTGCATTGCTTCCATGCAAGCGCGGATATGACGATCAGGAAAACCGCCGCCGACGGGAATAATATTTTTTGCATGGAGTTTTTACGGGCAAACAGCAAAGGAACACCCCACGCCAGCATGATGGAAATGCCGATGGAGGGCAGATACGTGAAGCGGTCGGCCATGAGGAATTGGCCTATATATATAATCCCCAATACGGGAGCAATCGTCACCGCATACCATAGCCATCCCACCACGAGAAATGGCCAGCGTCTTGCCGTTGAGATAACGGCGAAGCTGATAATGATTATCAGAGCGGTTGCTCCTAATGACATCCATAAATTAAAATGGTCGAAAAACGGATAACCGAGAGCGAGATTCTGCGGCCAGATTATTTGCCCCAGATGCGCCATAAAAATAATCGGAGCGTTGCCCAAACGGGACGCCGCGGAGAAGGCTGTCTTGGACGGGTCGTATTGAATGATAAACGTTGTGACGACGATAACCGCTGATAAAATAAAGAAAGGCGTTTTTTCCTTCAATTGCCATAAAAGAAATTTGCCTTTTTCAAAGTCAAATCGTTTCAGGGGCCAGTAATCCAGAAGAATCATGACCACAGGCAGGGTCACAATCATGGGTTTGCTGAGCAGAGCCAGGGCGAAAGAGAAAAGAACGGGCAGATATCTTTTTATCGCGGGTTTTTCCGTGTACCTGACGTACAAGCACAAAGTAAGCATCCAGAAAAATCCGCTCAACAACCCCTTGCGTTCGGCAATCCAGGCGACCGATTCCACCTGAAGAGGATGCAGGGCGAAGAAGGCCGCGACAAAAGCGCTCTTCCAGACGGCTCCCGTCATGCGGTGAAAAAGCCAGAAAAGCAGCAAGACGCTTAGCATATGCAGAACGAGATTCGTCAGATGATACCCGCCGGCGTTCAGGCCGAAGAGTTGATGGTCCAGCATGAGCGATAACAGGGTCAGCGGATACCAGAAGTCATTGACATGCGTTGTTCCCAACGCCCAGCGCATACCTTCAAGGCTGATGCCGGACTGGATGTGAATGTTTTTTGTGACAAACGCGCTATCATCGAGGTTGATAAAATCAAACTGGCATACCTGCAAATAAACGGCCAGGGTCGCAACAATCAGGATCGTATAGATTATCAGTTTTTGTCTGCCGGGATGAATGTTTGTCATCTTAAGTACGTGCGATCCCTTATTTAAAATCAATGCTGCAGATTCATTGCGTTGGTCATTTCCGGGAAATATTTGCCAGATAAACAGAAGGTGAATAGAAGTTGCGCTTATCTGGCGCCGTGCAGCAGCTCATCGCCCAACTTGGCCTGTTTGTCCTGAAGCGTTTTTTCCTGAAGCGCACCCAGAACGTTGATGTCGGTCTGAAGTATTTTGAAGCGGTCTTTCGTCTGGATGTCCCATCGAGTCACCACGTTGGCTATTTTGGCCTGAAAACCAGCGGCCAGTTCTTTAAAAACCAGCATCAACGGCACGGCCGGTCTTTCCGGCTGGTGAAGTTTGTTTGCCGCGTCGCGTACAATCGAACGCATCGTCTCCAGCAGGGCATCCATGGCTCCTATTTCATACTGGAGAGATTGGTCTTTGTGAATATTGCGTTTGTTTATTTCCACAATGGCGTCCATTAGTTCCGCGCCCATCCCGCCGGCAACGGCTCCCATCATGACGACGTTTTCCGCGTCGCTGAAGGGAATCACAATATTCGCATACGCTGTGTCTTTCTCTCCCAGCATGGCGGAAGCGGGCACGCGACAATCCTGCAATTTGATGCCGCCGTGCGGCGCAGGCTTGAGAAAATCAAACTTCAATTTCGGTTTGATGATAACGCCATCACTGGATGCCGGTACGAGAAAAATGCTGAATTTTTTTTGTTTCTGCTCTTCGCCGGTGATTGCGACAAAAACAAAAAGATCGGCCATCGGAGCATTGGTCAGATATGTTTTTTCTCCCTCAAGGATGTAATCATGACCGTCCGGAACCGCCGTTGACGAGAGCAATTTGGGACGCGCTCCGTGTTTGGGTTCGGAGACGGCGAACGAAGCGATTAATTTGCCGCGAGCCATCAACGGCAGGTAATGGTGGCGCTGTTTTTCCGTGCCGAAAACGGAAATAACATAAGAAGCGATAATCTGCTGATACAACCAGGACAAAGCCAGCCCCATATTGTAACCGCTGCGCACGAACACTTCCCCCGCTTTGGCGAGTTCCACAAAACCGCCGCCGCTGCCGCCGTATTCGGGAGCAATGCCTATCTTGAAAAATCCGGCATCGCCCATTTTCTGCCAGACGTCGCGGGGAAAATCCTGCATCGTTTGAAAATCAGAACGGGAAGCGACATGTTCAATGGCAAAACGCGATATCCAACTGTATGATTGTTCCGGTGTAATATTATTCATGTTACAAAACCAGCTCCTCGATAAAAGTAAATAATTGATTGACATTCCGGCACTGACGCACCTCGTGACAGTGAGGCATGTACGATCTGATTTCGCTGTCGCCCGTGCCCCACAGATTTTCCTGCTCGGGGTTGAGCCAGATGACGCGCCGGCAGCGCTCGCGCATCTGTTCCAGAATCGCGTCTTCCGGGTTCATATAATTCGTGCGGCCGTCGCCGACAATAATCAGTGTTGTTTTCTTGGTCAGAAGATCCATGTGGTCCTTTTTGAAATTGCGCAGCGTTTCGCCGTAATCGGTGGACGCACCGTAGCTGATGTCCTGTTTTTCCAGGACAAGACGTATCGCCTCGTTGATGTCATGCTCTTCAAAAATGGCCGTGACATCGGAAAGGCGATCAACGAAGACAAAGCTGTTGACCTTGTCAAAACAATCCTGCAGCGCATAAAGCAGATTCAGCATGAAGCGCGCCGCCGCCCAGACTGAACCGGAGACATCGCACAGCGTGACAATTCTGCTTTTACGCTTCGTCCGGTGCCGGTATTTGATGTCCAGGGGAACGCCGTTGTATTTTGCCGACGCCCGAAGTGTTTTTTTGACATCAAGATTACCGCGGTTGAGAACCGCGTAGCGGCGGCTGACAATGTTCTTTAATTTACGCACCAGCTTGTCAATGGCTTCCCGCATTTCCTCGACTTCCTCGCGTGTGAAGGAGGAAAATGATTTTTCTCCCAGACCTT
>JASEHT010000369.1 GCA_030018675.1 Smithella sp. | reverse complement strand
TCATCTTGATGAGTCAAAGTATTAAAAACATCGTCCGTATAATTAACCGGCAGATTGGTAGAATTCGTATAATAAGGGACATCTGTCCCAGCGTGTTTAATATCTGGGTAAAGCTTTTTGTCAATTTTAGCCAGGCGGTAAGCCGTCCCCTCGGCAGGAGTCGCTTCGAGGTTGTAAATATGACCGGTCTCCTGCTGAAAAAGTGTCAGTCGATCGCGGAAAAAATCCAAAACCCGCAGGGCAAAAGCTTTTCCCTTTTCCGTCGCAATTTCTTCGCCGATAAAATTAAGCACGCATTCGTTCATTCCGACCAGCCCAATGGTTGAAAAATGGAAATTAAGATTGCCCAGATAGCGTTTTGACCAAGGCAGAAGACCGGCCTCCATGTTTCGGCTGACTTCCTTGCGCTTGATCTCCAGGGACTCCTTGGCAAGATAGAGCAAATCATCCAAGCGATTGAAAAATCCTTCTTCCGATTTAGAATGGTATCCCAAACGCGGCAGATTGATGGTAACCACGCCAATGCTGCCCGTCTTTTCTCCGGAGCCGAACAGGCCGCCGGTTTTATTTTTCAAAGTGCGCATGTCAAGCTGGAGTCGGCAGCACATACTGCGCACGTCGCCCGGCCGCAGACTGCTATTGATAAAATTTTGGAAATAGGGAATGCCGTATTTAGCCGTCATTTCAAAGAGTAGGTTGGCGTTCTCGCTGTCCCATTCAAAGTCCCGCGTGATATTATAAGTAGGAATTGGAAAAGTGAATACTCTTCCGTGCATATCTCCACCCATCATCACTTCAATAAAAGCGCGGTTGATCATATCCATTTCTTTTTGAAACTGACGGTAAGTTTCACCTTCCAGATACTGCCCGCCGTAGAGAATGGGCATATCCGCCAGATCTTCCGGCACCACCCAGTCAAGGGTAATGTTCGTAAAGGGAACTTGATTTCCCCAGCGGGAAGTGGCGTTAATGGCAAAAACAAATTCCTGGATAGCTTGCTTAATCTCCTCGTAATTTAATTCGTCTTTAGCCGCCAACGGAGCAAGGTAGGTGTCGAAAGAAGAAAAGGCCTGTGCGCCGGCCCATTCGTTCTGCATCGTCCCCAAAAAATTCACGATCTGCCCAAGCGCTGAATTAAAATGGCGGGCGGGCTTGGCGGAAATTCTCCCCGGCACACCGTTAAACCCGAGTTCCAAAAGCTGGCGCAGTGACCAGCCGGCACAATAGCCGCCGAAAGTTCCCATGCTCAAATCGTGAATATGAAAGTCGCCCGCGCGGTGCGCATCGGCAATTTCTTTCGGGTAAATGTATTTTAGAGCGTACTCAGCAATTACCGCTCCGGAAATGTGCGCCTGCAGGCCGGATAGAGAATAAGAAGCATTGCTGTTTTCCGCTACTCTCCAATCAGACTGGGAAACATAGCCGGAAATTATATTGTCAATTTTATTCTGAAAGGCCTGTGAATTCCGAATCTCTGAGCGCCGGTTCCGGTAGAGGATATAGGATTTGGCGCACTCGGTCATGCCGGCCGCAATCAGTTCGGCCTCAACCACATCCTGCACCTGTTCAACCGTCGGATTCTGGTAGCCGAATTTCCTTTTTAGGGCATGAACAACTCTTTCGGTCACACTGCGCGCCGCCGCCGGATCGCTGCCCCCAGCCGCCTTGAGAGATCTCAGGATCGCCTCTTCAATTTTCTTTGAATCAAATGGAACGGTCTTACCGTTTCTCTTTTCAATAAACTCCAGAAACTTTTTCATCTTTTCCTCCCTCCCTTTCTATACACTAATTTCTTCAACTTCCTTTA
>JASEHT010000368.1:924-1829 GCA_030018675.1 Smithella sp. | reverse complement strand
CTGCGACCCTTCGCCGAATTCCATCGCGCTGAGTGACGCAATGATTCCAGGCAGGAACTTTCCCAGGGCGACGCCCACCACCATGCAAAGAAGAACCCAGATTGTTAAATAACGCTCGAACACATTGAGCCGCTTGGGTTCGGCTTCCTGCTTGCTTTGTTCGTTAATTTTCGAAGACGTGTCTTTCATCAGCGATTTCCTTTCTTATTGATTTTATGCTTCACCTGAAAAAATATTTTTAAAGGGTGATTTATCCGCCCATTTTTGCTTTTGCCTCAGCCAGCCATTGCTGAATTTTCTTTTTCTCCGGCACGCTGCCCACCGCGACCACTTTCCCGTTGATAATCAGCGCGGGCACGCCCATCACACCGTACCTTCCGATTTCTTTTGTATCGGTCACATGCGCCAGATCACCGGCCAGATTCATCTCGGCCATCACATTGCGGACGTTAGTTTCCATAGACGAACACTGCGCGCAGCCCGGTCCCAGAATGACAACCTCCAACCCGACAAGCGGTTCTTCTTCCACCCTTTCGCCGATAAACTTTTTATATTCGCGCAACAGCGCCTTGCCGTAGGCCTGTTTATTGGAAGAGGGGATATAGTTTCGTTTCTCCACGCGGCTCAAAAGTTCCGTGATAATCTCCACGTCCGTTTTCCCTTTGGCCCATTCGACGATATTCCCAATGGCATATTCCAGGCCGACAACGCCCGTCGGCCTTCCTTCCACCCGAATCTGCGTTACCTTGTTTTCCATCATGAATATTCCTCTGTCAGAATACGTTATGTTTTTTTGCAGGTCGTGTGCCTTTTGACATCCGGCAGCTTCTTTTCCATTTTGCGCAACGCAGAATCATCGCATAACCAGTGGCGGAGATTTCCCATAATCGCCGCCGCGTAAGGAT
>JASEHT010000368.1:0-914 GCA_030018675.1 Smithella sp. | reverse complement strand
CGTAATCCAGCGTGTAGTTGACCCACAAGCCTTCCTTGCTGCTCTTGACCATTCCCGCCTTTTCCAATACTTTCATATGCTTGGAAACAGCCGGCTGGGGGATGGATAGAAGCTGCTGAAGTTCGCAAACGCAGAGGTCTTTGTTCTGAAGAAGTTTAATCATCCGCACCCGATTGGGATCGGAAAGCGCCTTCATCACATTGATAAAATCGTCCATAAAACAACATTCCTATATATTCTTTTTTTGGAATATAGTTTCTTGCATCAGCCTTGTCAAGCCGAATTATTTTGTCATTGCGCATCCCGATTTATAGGGACGCGGCAATCTATTCTTTTCTTTCACTATTTTTCGCATGTCCTTCAGGGTAAAAGAGGGGTAGAGAGAAGGTGAAATTCATTTTTTCACTTTGCCCTATTTACTATTTTCATGTATCATCCCAAAAAACAGGCACATATCATGGCTAAAATATTAATCGTTTATCATTCGCAAACCGGCAATACCGGGAAGATGGCCGAAGCTGTTGCTGAAGGTGCGAAATCCATTGAGGGTGTCGAGGTCATTTTCAGGAAAGCCGCTGACGCCACAACGGAAGATTTATTATCAGCCGACGGTCTGGCAATCGGCACGCCGGAAAACTTCGGTTACATGTCCGGGATGGTGAAGGATTTCTTCGACCGCACTTACGGCGACGCGCAGGAAAAAGTCTTCCGCAAGCCTTTTGTTGTCTTTATCAGCGCCGGAAACGACGGCAGCGGCGCGCTCAGAGCGATTGAACGCATCGCGTTGGGTTACAAATTGAAAAAAGTTTTTGAGCCGGTTATCGCCAAGGGAAAAATTACGCAGGAAATTCTGGAGCAATGCTTTGAACTGGGCGCCACCATCGCCGGCGGCTGTCAGATGCATATATATTGAT
>JASEHT010000367.1 GCA_030018675.1 Smithella sp. | reverse complement strand
CAGGAGACGGATTTGATGAATGATTCCCATCATATTGTATTTCGCCTGCCGCGGAAACAGGACGCTCCGGCGGTAAGGCGGCTTATCGAGAACTCGCCGCCGCTGGATCTCAATTCTCTGTACTGCTACCTGCTGCTCTGCACGCATTTTGCGCCGACTTCGATCATTGCCGAATCGAATCAGGCGGTTTGCGGATTCATCTCGGCCTATGTCCGTCCGGATAAAGAAGATACTCTCTTTATCTGGCAGGTCGCGGTAGAAAATGAATTCCGGGGAAAAGGCGTGGCCCGGTCGATGCTCTTGTCGCTTCTGCAACGCCGTTACGCGACCCCGCTGCGGGTTCTGGAAACAACAGTAAACCCGTCCAACGAATCATCGGGCGCCCTGTTTTCTTCGCTGGCCGCCTGTCTCAATACCGGCCTGACCAAAAGCGTTTTGTTTTCCGAAAGCGATTTCGGCGACGCCTCCCACGAGGAGGAAATTCTGTACCGCATCGGACCGTTCGATGCCCTGAAAGATGTCATTAAAAAGGAGGAAATATAAATGGAGACGATTATAAGACTGGAATCCGAAGTCCGCAGTTATTCGAGATCCTTCCCCGTATTGTTTGAAAAGGCAAAGGATGCGTTTTTGTTCGACGCGGAAGGAAACCGTTACATCGACTTTTTCGCGGGCGCAGGCACACTCAACTACGGACATAACAATGATTATATGAAGAAGAAAATTTTTGAATACCTTGAAAACGACGGCATCGTCCACGGACTGGATATGGCCACCGTCGCCAAGGAAGAGCTGCTTCTCAAATTAGAAAACATCATCTTCAAACCGAGAAATCTTGACTACAAGGTTCAGTTTACCGGTCCCACGGGTACCAACGCGGTCGAAGCCGCGCTTAAACTCGCCCGCATGGTCAAGAAACGTTCCAATGTCATCTCCTTCACCAATGGTTATCACGGCCTGACGATGGGATCAATGTCCGTCACAGCCAACGCCTTCTACCGCGACGAGGCCTTCATCAACCGTTCCGATGTTTCCTTTATGCCTTACGACGGCTATCTCGGTAAAAATGTCAACACCACCAAATATCTGCGGCGCTTTCTGGAAGACAACAGCAGCGGTGTGGATATTCCTTCCGCCATCATTCTGGAAACGGTGCAGGGAGAGGGCGGGATCCGCGTAGCGAGCGACGAATGGCTGCGCGAAATCGAAAAAATCTGCCGCGACTTCGATATTCTGCTGATCGTGGACGATATCCAGGTCGGCAACGGACGCACAGGATATTTTTTCAGTTTCGAAAAGTCCGGCATCAAACCGGATATCGTAACGCTGTCTAAATCTTTCAGCGGCTTCGGTTTGCCGATGGCCGTGGTTTTGCTCCGCCGCGATCTCGATATCTGGAAGCCCGGCCAGCACACCGGAACATTCCGCGGCAACAACCTGGCCTTCATTTGCGCTTCCGTGGCGCTGAACTACTGGAAGGACGACCTTTTCTCCAAAGAAATTTTCCGCAAGGGCAGGATTCTTCATCGACGCCTGAACAAAATAAGCGAAAAATATCCCCAGCTGCAAGCGGAAGTGCGCGGCCGCGGCTTCATTTTCGGCATGGCCGTGTCCACCGGTGATCTGGCTGAAAAAATTATGCGCGAATGCTTCCGGAACAAACTGGTCATCGAACTGGCAGGTGCCCGCAACAACGTTATTAAATTCCTCGCGCCTCTGATTATTGCCGATGAGGTGCTGGAAGAAGGCCTGGATATTCTCGACACCTCCATCGCGAATGTGCTGAAAAAAGATATGAAAGGGTAGCTTATGTTTGTGCGTACCATCGATGACATCAAGGGAACA
>JASEHT010000366.1 GCA_030018675.1 Smithella sp. | reverse complement strand
ATAATGACCTCGTCGTCCCACGCTACGTTGGTGACGGTGACAAAAAGCGACTCGCAGACAAACCGTCCGACGGTTTTATCAACGGTGTCGAGTTTCTCGGCGTAAACCGAAATGCCCTTGCAGACGTAAATGAGCAAATCCTGGAGATTCGCCGTCACTTCGGGCTTACCGCAAAAGCCTTTGATCGTGCATCCCTGATTCTTAATGGTTTCTTGACACTGATAACAAAACATTTCATACCTCCTGTGAAAGATTATTTGTTCTTTTGTTGGTGAGTATAGTTAAAAAACTAACGCGTATCCTTGACTTATGTTAAGAAAAAGATATATTTTTTGTCCAAAGGACGCAAACAATGAAAAAAACTCGTGATATTCTGATCAGAAGCCAGCTTTTCGGTGGATTACCTGAAGAGCATATCACAGAAATCGAAAAGATTGCAGTCGATAAAAATTACAATAAAGGCGACGTTATTTTCTACGACGGCGACGAGGGAAACGGCTTTTATCTGGTCGCAGCGGGCAGTGTCAGCGTTTACAAGCTTTCCCCGGACGGCAAAGAACAGATTCTTCACATTATCAAGGAGAGCGATACCATCGGCGCAGTGCCCGTTTTTTCAGGAAAGTCTTTCCCCGCCAATGCCCGAGCGCTCTCCAAAACGCATCTTTTATTTTTTGAACGGAAGAAATTTATCCAGCTCATTACCGGCAAACCAAATCTCACGATGAATATTCTGGCGCTTCTGTCCACGCGCCTGCGGGAGTTTACCATCCAGGTGGAAAACCTGTCTCTCAAGGAAATACCCGGCCGCCTGGCTTCTTATCTGCTTTATCTTGCGCAGGAGCAGGGAAACAAAGATTTAGTCAAACTTAATATTTCTAAGTTACAACTTGCCAACCTGCTGGGCACGGGACCGGAATCTCTTTCCCGCGCGCTGGGCAACATGAAGAGCAAAAAGCTAATCGCGGAAGAGGGCGCCGCTATCCGGCTGCTTGACCGCGAGCAGCTTCAAGAGTTTGCTGAAAAAGGCAAAGACTCCCGCTAAAAAAGAGATTCGAACGATGCTGCTGCTGAAAACCCTTAATCCCCGTTACATCAAGGAACATCCCGGCCGTTTCATCCTGACAGGGATGCTTTATATGCTTGGATCTCTTTCGGGCTTCCTGTTTTTGATTTTTCTTTTCCTGGATTCGTTTACGATCATCAACCTTGGCCTGAGCACACGAGGCGCCCTGCTTATTAACGCTTTTTTATCGATAATTTTTTTCATACAGCACAGCATTATGGTGCGCAAGGGATTCAAAAGGCAGCTGAAAAAATTCATGCCGGAAATCTACCACAATGCTTTCTACGCCATTGTGTCAATCATCGTGTTGCTGATGGTGCTCGTTTTCTGGCAGCCATCTCATCTTGTGGTTGTCAAGGCCGAAGGATTTTCTTTCTGGTTTCTACGGGGTGTTTTTCTGCTTTGTCTGGCGGGATTTTTTTGGGCAGTAAAATCGCTTGGTTCATTCGACGCGCTGGGCGTCAATTCTCTTCTTGATCACAAAGGCGGAAAATCGGATGGCGTCCAGCAGATTACCGCCCGGGGACCGTATCGCTGGTCTCGGCATCCCATTTATCTGCTTCTTATTATGATTATCTGGGCTTGTCCCGTGCTGACACTGGACAGATTAGTTTTCAATATCCTGTGGAGCGTATGGATTGTGATCGGTGCGTATCTGGAGGATCGCGATCTGCACCGCGAATTCGGCGACCAATATAGTGAATACAGCCGCCGGGTCCCGATGCTGATTCCTTATAAAATCTTCAGCAGCCCAAACGGCCGCATGAAATCCTGACAAAATCA
>JASEHT010000365.1 GCA_030018675.1 Smithella sp. | reverse complement strand
TTGGATATTAAGCCGATCCGAACAAGAAAAATGATTTTCGTCTATACGCAGATGTATTATGTTCTGGCTTGCATTCTTTTAGGTACGGCACTTTACTTTCTGGCCCTGGGAATTAATATACAAATGTCTTTTTCCAATATGTTCGCCGTTATGGCGACCATCGCGGCTTCTGCGATATTAAGTTTGGTGGCCTTTTTTACCGTGGGCGGACTTGGCGTGCGGGAAGGAACCATGTATTTTATGCTGAAACAGTTTTCCAATATTGAAGCGGCCTTGATTTTGCCTGTTGTTGCCAGGTTTTTGACAATTATTGTAGAGCTTGTCATCGCGATGATCGCGATTATCATTGGTATCAGATACGGATATTTTTCGGGGCTTGGCAAAACCATGAAGGGCGGTTAAAATACGGACGGGACAGAATGATGTTTTGAAATAAGAATTAAATATTATCGGGTACAGGAGGTGCCATTATGACGACGAATTATAGGGATTTATTGGAGAAGAGAAGATCGATAAGGGATTTTCAGGATCAGAAAGTTCCCCTGAAGGTTGTGGAGGAGATACTCCGGGAATCGACGCTCGCGCCGTCGGCCAGCAATAGCCAGCCCTGCCGTTTTTCTATTGTGAATTGTAAAAACACCATCAAAGCCCTGTCCGATGAGAGCAAGGCCAATCTGCTGGATGATTACGCAAAAGACAAAACATCGCTTAATCCGGCCTATGTGGATGTTCTGAAAGATAAGAACTTCAATGTTTTTTACAACGCGCCCTGCGTGATATTTATCCTTGGCTCGAAAAGGGTCGCGTCTCTTGATGTCGATTGTGCGCTGGCGGCAAGCTACATTATGTTTTCCGCCGTCGAGAGGGGGCTGGGAACTTGCTGGATCAATCTGGGTTCCAACATCCGCGATCCTCAGTCCAGGGCTTTGCTGGCCATTCCCGACGGCTGTCGGATCGTTGCGCCGATTATCGTCGGCTATCCGAAAGCAATTCCTCCGGCATCCGAACGTCACGCCCCGGAGATTCTGAGAGTGATTGATTAAACAACAAAAATCACTGTTGTCATTTCGATGAGCGAAACGAAGAGAAATCTTTTCTTCAAACGACAAGATGTCTCACGACAGTTCGACATGACAAAAAAATAAAGAATGGATTGCCCGGTCTCCCAGGCATTCGCCGGTTATGGAGCCTGCCAATGACAAAGAAGAACAACCGGTAATGTTACTTCCTCTGTCATTCTCGTGCGAGCATGGGCGAGACACGGGAATCCAGGAAATAAATGAATTGGATTACCCAATCAAGTCGGGTGATGACAATACATCATGGTTAAATAAGTTTGGTAAGGGTTTTTAAATCAGTGACAGGGTTTCCATAAAAGTGGAACCGGATGATTCTTCGCTTCTTTTCAGTCAGCGCCTGAAAGTCGCCCTCGGCCTGCGCGGCTTTGAGTGCGCCGAAGGAAAGCGATGATTTTTCTTCGCCGATGTTGTCGGGAATATCAATATCCGTAGGATTATCCTGTGTCAATTGGATAAATAAGCCGTTTCCTGAATCGCCTTTATGCAACTGGCCGGTGGAATGGAGATAACGGGGGCCATAGCCGACAGTCACCGGCAGAGAGCATGCTTTTGAGATCCTATCGCGTAAGTCAGTTACGACCGAGTCAATTTCCGGCGTGGGGCTTAGGTAAATCTGCAGGCAAACGTAGTCTCCCGTTTTTCCCTGTTTTAGAAAATTTTCGATAATGGCGGCAGGATTTGTACCGCTGATATTGCCGAAGATTTCACCCCGGTCAAAGACGAAGGTCGGTTTCATATCAGAGACACCCTTGCTCCCGCCAAGACCGGCAATCACGGCGCGGGTATGTTTTTT
>JASEHT010000364.1 GCA_030018675.1 Smithella sp. | reverse complement strand
ATGGGAGGTCAAATTTGGGAGAGGGGGCTTTAAAAACTGAAGGGATCGATATTGTAAAATTTATGGTTCTTAACCCCAATGCGTTTTCTGATGCGACCTATAGGAGATTAAAGACCGCTTTGGTAACTCTGGCGAAAAGAGAAATTAAATCTGTTTTCGAGGAAACAGGTATTGATCCACGAAGAGAAATACGTGATCAAGAGCCCAATCCTTTGAAAGACAGACAAATTTTTGAGGATATTCTGTTCGATGAACTAAATGTAAATGTTTAGCGGGTATCTCTGCAAGGTGTAAAAAAAGTTAAGAAAGTTTTTGCTTAAGTGGAATTTTCGTCGAATAATACAATCATGGTCGACGATAAAATGCTGACGGAAAAGAGCAAGGAAGAATTAATTGAAATTATTAAAGGACTATACAAAGAGGTCGAAGAGCTAAAGCAAAAAGTAAAATTTGAACAACAGAAACGGGTTGAGAAATTTGTGAAAGCGAATACAAGGAAGAAGCGCAAGAAACGTCCCGGGCAAAAGCCGGGGCATGTGGGAATGACCAGGGTTGTGCCGGATCATATCAATGAAGTCATTGAAGAATCTCTCCACGAATGCCCCGAATGCCATCACGCCTTGGGTGAGCCCATCGAAGTTGAAGAGCAAGTTCAGGAGGACATCGTCCCGGCGCATGTGCGGGTGATAAAATACCGGCGGCACAAATACTGTTGTGAGCATTGCGGCAGAGAAGTAACCGCGCCGTATCACCCGGAGCATGTGCCGAAGGGGTATCTGGGCGCGAATGTGCTGATCCAGGCGGCGATATTGAAATACCACCACTGTCTGCCTTACCGGAAGATTTGCGAGTTGTTCAAAGAGCTGGCCGGGCTGACGGTGAGTCCCGGCGGGATATCCCAGGCGCTGGCGCGTGTCAGCCAGTGGCTGGGTGTTGAAAAAGATCAACTGCTCGAGGCTATCCGCGGCAGTCCGCAACTGCACGTCGATGAGACCGGCTGGCGTCTGGACGGGAAGAAAAGCTGGGTCTGGGCGCTGGCCAACAAGCGGTTGGCGTACTATCACGTTGACCGTCGTCGGTCGCGGAAAGTTCTCAAGACGCTGCTCGGGCCTGACTTTGATGGCACGCTAATCTCGGACTTCTTCAGCGTGTACTTGAATTTGCCGTACCGGATGCAGAAGTGCCTGGTTCATCTTTTGCGGGAGTTCCACGACTGCGCGAAAACGGACCGGACCGTGGAATTCGTAAGGGCGTACCGAAAAATCAAACGGTTGATCAATGATGCCCGTCGGCTACATGCGCGGCACGGTCAAATCCCGAATGGGAAATATGTACGGTTGCGATTGAGGCTGGAAGAACGGCTGTTTGAATTCACGACGGCTGTCTACACAAACAGGAATTTGAAGAGGCTGTCGAAAAGGTTTGTGCAATCATGGCTGGATATGTTCCGTTTCCTGAAGGACCCTTCGCTGGATTGGAACAACAACTTGGCTGAGCGGCTGATCCGGCCGAACGTGATTTACCGCAACCGTTCTTTTGGAAACAGGTCTGATCGCGGCGCCGAAGCTCACGGCACGATCATGTCGCTCATGCAGACGTTGCGATTGCAAGGCCAGAACGTTGGCGAAAACCTTCGCCTCGCCTTCCTGCGGCATCGTCAGGGCTTCGCGACTCCCTGCCTATCCCTGGGAACCTGCTAAACATTTTCTAAAATTGAATCCCTCAGGGGCTTGGCTGAGCCTGGACCGCGACAGAACGCCGTCCTTCGGGTTCCCTCACTTTGACCAGCACCACCTGCCAGGGAGAGCCCGGGTCAGCCTCTACCTGTTGACGGAATTCCTGCCAGTCCGCCTTATCCGGGTCCATAAAATTCGCG
>JASEHT010000363.1 GCA_030018675.1 Smithella sp. | reverse complement strand
TACTCCTACACTGAATGTCTTTTTATTTTTTACCAACATGTTATGCTTCCTCCTTTACGAGAACAGGAACAACGCTCTCTTCCTCTCCTCTTAATGTCTTTACATTTGCCAGAAATTTGCCAATTACCCATACCGCAAAGATTGTGACAACAATCCAGAAGATAATATTGCCGCCGGTTTCAATGCCTTTAACTACAGGTTTGGACCAGTTTATTACCTCAAGATCAACAAGCTTTTTAGGAAGAACTGCGGCCCTGTTTACAAATCCCGCGAGGATTGACAGCGCGTAGAAACCTCTGATGTGAATCCCTTTTACAACCTTCGTTGTGAGCGCTCCTACCTGTATGCCGATGAGTGAGCCGAGAAGCATGCCCATTGCAAGTGTGTAAAACACATAACCGTAAATTGCGTACTGTGTTATCGCGCCTAATCCGGCAGTGAAGATGATTTGTAGTATGTCCGTTCCGACCGTTGTCATTGAGGAGACGCCAAATACATACACGAACATCGGGAATGTGATGAAGCCTCCGCCTACTCCCATGATGGACGCCATCATGCCGACAATAACTCCGCCCATAGCTACGATTACACCGGAGATCTTCTTACCGCCCGGAACAAAATCTTCGTCAAACCTGATTGCGGGAGGAATGTTTATGTTCTGAATTTTTAAAGCAATGTTTGTGGTGCCGGATAAGCCGCCGTGCGCATCGCCTGTGTCATGAGATTTTCTTGATTTAAGAAAGTCTGCGAGTGCATAAAAACCGAGAAAACCTAATAGCACTGCGTAGATAAGACTGATGAAGGTTTCGCTCAGGTTTGGGTCATAATCATAAAGCCCTTTATTGATTGCTCCTCCGATGAATGTGCCGCCCGATGAGCCGACAAGAAAGGCTATAGCAAGTTTTCCCGAGACATTACCCAGCTTTTTATGTACGGCTGTTCCCATTATCGCCTTTGCAAATATGTGAAAAAGGTCTGTTCCTACCGCGAGAATGCCTTTAACTCCGGTAGCCATCAGAGCCGGTGTGATGATGAAGCCGCCACCAGCTCCGATACATCCGGTTATCAAACCTGCGCATAAGCCGATCACTATGGATATAAAAAATATACCCGTTGAATAAAACGCTGGCGCATATGCCGTCTTGCCGCCGAGCATGTCGCCTGCACCTGCCACGGTTATAACGATGATAGGCAACAGCATAATGAAGAGTATCCACAAGCTCTTCCTTCTCTTCAGAATATTCATTGAGACCTCATAGTCCCATTTGGCGTGCTGAATGGACGCCATCTTTAAAAACTCAAATATACATCTTCCTGTTCCCATTTTTTCCCCCTTCGTTATTTCGTTCCGTGCTTGACACGGAATCCAGTTTATTTTCTGAATTCCCGCTTTCGCGGGAATAATAAATTAGGGTCACATCTTGAATCGTGAATTGAACCTATTGCATAGGATGAATAAGTTTTTCAACCTTCCTGGCAAATTCTCGTGATAGTTTCATTTCTTCTTCCACCCTTTGCCCAGCATGGCTTACCGCTGCATACCCTACCCCAAATGCTTTCCCTACTTCATAATTCTTCATGCCGATTTTCCTCGTCAGTATCCACATTACCGTATCTCGTGCTTCCTTCCTTTCACCTCTTGCCCTATTAAATATCTCGTTATCTCCTACCCCAAAAATTTTCTCTACCGCTTCTATAACTCTTTCTATTTCTCCTTCTGCTCTTATCTTCCTCTCCACAGGAATTTCCTTATCTCTTTCCTTTCCCTTCCCAAACTTTTCCTTTATCCACCCCACAAATTTATCACTTCCAAGTATTATTCCATACCTCTCATCATTCAATATCTCCTTTTCCTTATTTGCTACCGTATGTATCCA
>JASEHT010000362.1 GCA_030018675.1 Smithella sp. | reverse complement strand
GAAGAAGGCCTGCAGGCGGGAAGATTTTCCGTGTGTCACTCTTTTGAAACCGTTGAGATGATCATGGCAGCTCTTTTCTGGCAGTTTCACCAACCGGGACTTTTGGAAGACAAAATGAGGCAGCGTCGTATCAAGGAATCCATGGAGTTAATTTTAGATAGGGTACTGGGAGTTAAAAAAGGATCTTTTAAGCTCTTTTTAGCTGGATAAAAAAATTTACTAGAAGCCATTTCAAAACCCAAAATCATGTGCCGATTTTTAATTTAAACACAATATATAGCAATATCAAGTAATTATAAATCTAGACATTTCGTGTATTTACGTGTATTAAGCTATTGGAGGTGACCAATGGCCGAATACACGGGCTTCATAAATGATGAGCAATGGAAAAAGCTTGAACCGCTTCTCCCCAAACGAAAACCAAGCCCTAAAGGAGGGCGACCCCCGGCAGACAACCGCGAAGTACTAGAAGGCATTTTGTGGATACTACGAACCGGCGCACGATGGCAGGATCTGCCGGATCGATATCCAAGCCCATCGACATGCTGGCGGCGTCTGAGGCTTTGGGAAGACATGGGGGTTTGGCTTGATATCTGGCGAAAATTCCTTTCCATAATGGATGAGAAAGGATTGCTGGATTGGGAAGAAGCCTTCATCGACGGCAGCTTTGCACCGGCAAAAAAAGGGGCGCCTGCGTCGGCAAAACCAAAAAGGGAAAAGGAACAAAGTGGATGGTGGTGGTCGACGGCCAGGGTATTCCTCTGGGAAGCATCCTTGCCTCGGCATCGCCCGCCGAAGTCAAACTTGCCGAAAAAACGCTCGAAGCCGTGAAGGTTCCGCGCAATGGCAGAGGTCGTCCTAAAAAACGCCCACGACGGCTGATCGGCGACAAAGGGTATGATAGTGATCCGCTGAGGAAACGACTTAAAGAATTCAAAATTGACCTGATCGTTCCTCATCGCAGCAACCGGAAAAAAGCGAAAACTCAAGACGGAAGGAAGCTTCGCCGGTATCGTAAGCGTTGGAAGGTGGAGCGCACCTTTGCCTGGCTCGGTAATTTCCGCCGCTTGATTGTAAGGCATGAGCGACTTGTTGAAGTATACAGTGCTTTCTTTCATCTTGCCTGTATTATGATTGTGATAAATAGGTTTTGAAATGGCTTCTACTCACCCGACTGACAGTCAGTCATATTCATTAAAAGGATATTATCATGAAAAAATATCTAACCGAAACACGAATGCTTGATTTTTCTCATCCGGAAATTCAGTCCCTGATTGATCGCAGGGGCTGGAAACAAATGGATGAAACAGAAAAAACAAAGCAGATTTATTATTTCTGCAAAGACGAGATCCCTTTTGGATATAATGCAGACACTGACGATATGCCGGCATCCTCGGTTTTAAAAGAAGGAATCGGGCACTGTAATTCCAAGGCAACCCTGCTGATGGCCTTGCTCAGAGCAGTTGGTGTACCCTGCCGGATTCACGGGTTTACCATTTTTAAAAAACTCCAAAAAGGGGCCATGGGTATGGTCCCTTATGCTCTGGCACCGGCAGAGATCCTCCATTCCTGGGCAGAGGTTTATGTAAATGACCAATGGATTGATCTGGAAGGCATTATTCTGGACAAAGCCTATCTGTGCCGGATTCAGGAAAAATTTAAAAATGCTGACGGTGCGTTCTGCGGATATGCAATCGCCACGGAAAACCTGAAAAATCCTAATGTCAACTGGAACGGGGGCAGTACCTATATTCAGAAACAGGGTATTGCAAAAGATTTTGGTGTGTTTGATTCGCCGGATGACTTTTATGCTTCACAGGGAACGAATTTAAAAGGAATTAAAAAATTCCTTTACAAAACCATCATTCTATGGATGATGGTTTTGTAAAG
>JASEHT010000361.1 GCA_030018675.1 Smithella sp. | reverse complement strand
TACGTTGGCAAGCCCGTCATCAGCGTTGCCGTTGTTCTTGATCAGAAGCTTTCCTGCGCCGCGCCAGCTCTGCTTACCTGTGAGATGAAGGTCAGCATATTGGAGTATTATATAAACCTTGAACATATCCGGCTTTGATGTGACGTAATCATAAAAAGTCTTTGATGGTATTTTTCCGTCTCCCAGATCATTTGCCTTACTTCTGACCGTATCTTCAGAGCCCTTTGTGTAAATTATTAGATATTTGTCGCTGTCAGACGACTGGGTAAGGCCGAAAAGGTAATCCGTGGCAGTATAGTTCCTGTCCTCGGAGCTTGTGAACGCCCTTGACCCGGAAAATACTATTGCAAATACCGTCCCGTTTGACGAGTCAGCAGAGATTGCATAATTGTTGGTCCTTCTTACCGTATCATCTGATTTGTTATTTCCTATTTTCAGGCCGAAATTCATGGTCACAGAATGCCCGAAAAACGCGGTGCTTCCGACGTAATGGAATCTTGTAGGGAAGTCGTTGGGATTTGTATTGCCAGCCGGATCCTTGCATCTTATATAAAGACTGTAAGTGCCAAATTCCGACAGGCTGAAAACGGAGCTGTGAGTAGTTGAATTGGTATTTGCGAATATCGTCATCTGGTCAAATGCCGTGCCAGATGAGTCGGAGTATCTGCATTCAGCGGTTTCGTTAGTATCCACGCTGAATGTTAATTCAGAAGTTGTGATTTCCGAGTCATTGGCTGGCGTGACGTTTACGACAACAGGAAATCTTGTATCGAGGCTCACCGCATTTGTCTGTGTGTTGGAGCTTGTATTCCCGACGACATCCGTTAGATTCACCCTCAGGCTATAGACATTGTCGTTTATAGTACCAGACAGCGTGCAGTTGTCATTAACCGTCACGTTAACACCACCGTCCAGGCCGGGGTTTAAAGCCACAAACTTGAAGCATACCACTATGGTAGAGTTGAATATCGTTATAGTGTAGTTTCTTGGATTCCGCTCCGTATAATTAAATGTGATATTAACCATCTGGTTTTCCGTGGTATAAGCAGGCGAAGCGGTTGTCGGCCTTTCTATAACCACGACCGGCTGTGTATTATCTATTATAATAACTTTTGAGGCGGAGAGGCCTGCGAATAGAAGCATCGCAATTAAGATAAGCCAGACTTTCATATAGAATCTATTGGGGGTTTCTCAAATAAATATCACATACAGATTCATTTCACATTAGAAGGCGCCGGTTCAGCACTTTCAATGTGAAGGATTTTGTCATTCTCCATGAAAGTTCTTATATGGCAGTGGATAATGTAATCGCCGTCATCATATTTCTTTGGCGATATGCCGACTGCCTCTCCTGTGGAATCCCTTACAAAATATGTGTGGTCATCGCCTACCTTGGCATTGAAGGTGAGGCTTGCTTCAAGCATAACCTTACTGCCGGCATCCATTTTCACCGCGTCTCTTACACTCGAAAGCTTTTTGCCGCCGCCCGGGAAAGTCTTTTTCATCCACGAACCCTTTTCGCGTTGAGGCATATTAGCAACGTCGTGCTTCTTATCATCCCGGTACTCTATTTCCGATTTTTCTTTCTTCTCTTCCTTTTTCTCGCCGCCAGATTCTTTTCTAGAAATCTTATTTATATTTTTTTTCATAAATACGATCACAGCAAATATAGCAAACGCCGCAACAACTAGTGCGACTGCCAAGATTAATTCGTTTTGCGCCGGGCTCTTTATTTCCCCCTCACTGCTTCCTGTTTCTTTAGCAATTAGTGTTTCGGGTGGTATACTTTTTGAAGTGGCATTGGTTCCTCTTCCTAGAATTCTTTTTTCCGGCGTCAAATTTCTCGGCGCTGTGTCGATTTTCTGCTCAAAATCTATGCTTTTGTCATTGTTGTCATCGTTT
>JASEHT010000360.1 GCA_030018675.1 Smithella sp. | reverse complement strand
TCTTGAAAAAAGGCAAATCGGAATCATAATCAGGAATCAGCCGGAAGATCAGCGGCACCTCCAGCACCTTTTCATGATGGATTCCGTGCCCCCAAAGGTTATCCTCTCCCCAGCAATCGCCGTGATCGGCGCAGATGATCGTGTTGCTTTCGGCAAACGACTCCAGCAATGATTTGATTCTGGCGTCAACATATTCCACGCATGCCTTTTGGCGGCGCCGACATTCAGCAGCATCGTTTTTTTCTCCAGCCGGCGCCTGACACGGATTAACATCCCTGCTCCAGTTCGCTCCCTGAAAATAATAAGGGAAATGCGTTTCGCCGATATTCAGAAAAAGGAAAACCGGTTTGTCCTGCCGGTTCAGTTTTTCACTGATCCATTGCAGTTGCTTCTCCAGAAACCAGACATTGCCGGGAAAATAAAAATCGTGGAAATCCCGTGTTAAAACCTTGCCCGTGGGTCTTGACGAATCAAACCAAAAAAGCGCCCCCGTTCCAAGGCAATCATAACCGCGGTTTTTAAAACCTTCGATGATATTTTCGCCGTCCAGAATAAAACGGTGCTTGCCGGGGCCGGAAAAGCCCCCTCCCCGCATCTTGAAGATTTTCCCGATCATCGGGTTGACGAAGGATTCCCGCGATTGGGCGTCGCCCGGCGTAAACCCCATAAACATCGCCGCGTGGGAGGAATACGTAAAATTGCCCGGCGCCATGGTCTTCCAAACCGGACCTGCCGCGCGCATATGGGGAATATCCGCGCTGAGGAATGTATCATAACGGCAGGAATCCAGAGTGATGAAAAGGACAGATTCGGGTTGAGCTTTCCGCAACATAGCCATGCTCTTTCGTTTTCGGAAAGAATAGGAACAAGCTCTCGTGATGTCAAGAAAATCTTGGCAAGCGAATTAGAGAAAGTGATCCCCCGACGTATTTTTTCGTGAAGGCGACAAAAAAGTCGGTCCTACACGTCTCGGTAGAGCCGACTTTTCAAATCATCGTCAAAAAATTAATTGACTATGAAGTTTCTCGTTTCGCTCGGATCGGACGACTCATCATTTTCGTCCACGGCAATAACACGCCAGTAATAGGTTTTGCCTGCTTCAAGACCGGCAATCTCATAAGAAATGGTATTTTCATCGCCGATGCGGTTGTTTGAATCCCATCCATCACTACCACAACCTGCCACAAGGCTCGTGATTAAGAATATCGCTGCAATCATCATGACAGAAGCTTGTTTCCTTCCGTTCCTGACACGCCAACCTATTAAGAACAAGAAAGGCAGCATCATGGCGGGAAGCAAAACACCATTTTCATCGACAATAAATTCCCTTAAATTCACAGTAAAGTCGGGATCTTCAGCCACTTGCAATCTGTAAGTTACGTCTCCGCCCTCCGGATCGGTCGATTTCTGCCAGTATAGTTTTACGCTGGAGCCGTAAACGTTATATCCGTTGGCCGGGCTGGTCAAAGCGGGAATCGACGGAGGATCGTTGGTATCCACCACAGGCCCCTGACGATAGATGCTTTTCTGAGTTCCGACAATGATGACGCTGTTCGGTAACACATCCACCTCTCTGGTGTATTCCGTATCATCGGTTGTTACCTGCACTGTGCCCCAGCTATCACCGCCGTCAGCGGATCTGTATAAATTATTTGATGCGCCGGACGCATACAAAAAACCTGTCCCGGCATCATAAGCGAAATCTCCGCCAGTACCAACGCCATAAACTGTTTCCCAGCTTTCTCCGAAATTCCGTGAACGATCAATACGAGAATCGCTGATAGCGAACAACCAGTCGTTTAATCCCGAAACAATATCAGTCATCCAGTAAGTGGATCCTTTTCCAGCCCAAGTATCACCGCCATCGGTAGATTTTATAATGCCGTTGTAATATGTTCCGGCAAGAAGCATTCC
>JASEHT010000035.1 GCA_030018675.1 Smithella sp. | reverse complement strand
GGTTAAATTCAAAAGCTTCCTGCTTTTCAGTCTCTTGTGGGCGACACTGGTTTACGATTCTCTTTGTCACTGGGTCTGGGGCCAGGGCGGATGGCTCAAGGAAATGGGCGTTCTTGATTTCGCAGGCGGAACGGTTGTGCATATTGCCGCCGGTTTTTCGGCTTTGGCGTTTGCCCTGGTTATCGGACCGCGCAAAGGATACGGAAAGGTGCCCATAGAGCCGAACAACATTCCCCTTACTGTTTTGGGAACAGGCCTGCTGTGGGTCGGCTGGTTCGGTTTTAACGCGGGCAGCGCCCTCGGGGCCAACGGCGTGGCGGTGAATGCTCTGGTGACGACCAACACTTCGGCTGCTGCCGCGGGTCTGGTCTGGATGATGCTTTCCTGGCTGGACGGCAGGCCCAGCACCCTGGGGATCGCCACCGGAATGGTGGTGGGGCTCGCCGCAGTGACACCGGCCTCCGGTTATGTAACGCCGCTTGCGGCTATGGCGATAGGCGCGATAGCGGCGCCGATTTGCTATTATGCGATTCGTTTTCGTGAGCGGCGCAAGCTCGATGAATCGCTTGATGTATGGGCCTGTCACGGCATGTCCAGCACCTGGGGTACACTGGCCACAGGGTTATTCGCCACCGTGAGTGTGAACGCCGGTGGAGCCAACGGTTTATTTTTTGGCAATCCCGGTCAGCTCGGCATTCAGATGATTGCCGTCATTGTCACCATCGTCTTTTCCTTCGGGATGACCTATGTGCTGGCCAAGGTTTTGGATATGAGCATCGGATTGCGGGTAAGCCAGATGGAAGAAGAAGTGGGCCTGGATATCAGTTCCCACGGCGAAAGATCGTATTCATAAGATTCCGTTTAAAAATATGTTTTATACATTGGAGATATTGTTATGTTAAAAAAAATCGAAGCCATTATTCGCGAAGATAAAGTAAACGATGTTATGTGCGCTCTTAAAGAGATAGGCATTGTGGGCATGAACATGTTTGAAGTGCGCGGTCACGGCCGTCAGGGAGGTGTCCAACTGGTTGGTCGCGCCGGAACTTATCAGGTCAACGTGCTTCCCAAGATACAAATCAATATTGTTCTCAGCGAGCGCAATCTGGAAGCTGCCTTGGAAGCCATTCTCACGTCGGCTTATACCGGGGAGACGGGAGACGGCATCCTTTTTGTGACACCGGTGGAGGATGTCATTCGGGTCCGCACCCGCGAGCGGGGAGAGAGTGCAATGACATATCCGGGCGATATTGATGAAAAGAAGAAAAGTAAATAACCAAATATAATCTAAAATCCCCAACAGATCTTAAATTGCCCTGATATTCTTAATATCAGGGCAATTTAAGATCTTATCTAATTAATAAATAAATATTAAAATCTTTTTTAGTAATTTTCATTGACAAACGATTATCAATGAATTAATTGCTATCGAAACGATAGTATTAGTAGTGATTGCATAAAGGACGTAAAAATGAAGCTTTCAACAAGAACGCGTTACGGGGTCAGATTGATGGCGGCGCTGGCCCGTAACTATGGAAAAAATCCTGTTTTTCTTAAGGATATTGCTAGAGGTGAAAACATTTCCGAAAAATATCTGAGTCTGATCATCATCCCTTTGCGGGGCGTTGGTCTGGTCAGTTCGGTTCGTGGCGCATACGGCGGATATAATTTGAGCAAAGATCCTTCGGAGATAACCTTAAAGGAGATAGTTGATGTTCTGGAAGGAGACTGTTCTCTGGTTGATTGCGTCAAGAATCCCGCTTCCTGTCCCCGTGTACCGACATGCGCCAGCCATGATGTCTGGGCGATCATCGGCGGGAAAATTTCGGAAACCTTGAGCTCGATTACCCTCGATCAACTGGTAAAGATGAATCAGGAGAAAGAGGGAAATGCGATTATGCAGAATATTTGAAGATAATTTGAAAGAGGAACTGCCAAAGGAACAATGATGGGTAAAAAAGTTTTAGTGGCCATGAGCGGCGGAGTTGATTCATCCGTCGCGGCGCTGCTGCTTAAAAATGAAGGCTATGATGTTTCCGGTGTGACGATGTGTTTGGGCATTTCAACCGAAGATGACGCGAAATGCTGCGGCGCATCCGCGGTTGATGATGCCAAAAGGGTCTGTGACCGACTCCGGATTCCTCATTACGTTTTCGATTACGCGGCCCAGCTTGAAGATAAGGTGATCGCTAATTTTATCAGCGAATATCAAAAAGGAAGAACGCCGAATCCCTGCGTCGAATGCAACCGCAGTCTAAAATTTGGCACGCTTTTGGACAAGGCGCTGGCGCTGGGCTTTGATTATCTCGCCACAGGCCACTACGCGGCCATTGAGAAAAATGAAAACGGCTATTGTCTGAAAAGATCGAAGGACAAGAGAAAGGATCAGACCTATTTCCTCTATTCCATACCTTATGAGAAGCTGGTCAATATTTTATTCTCGCTCGCCCATCTGACGAAGGATGAAGTGAGAGATTTAGCGAAACAGCATTCCCTGCCCGTAGCGGAAAAGCAAGAGAGTCAGGATATCTGTTTTGTCACCCAGAAAAACTATCCGGAGTTTCTCCTGAGTCGCGGACACGAATTTAAGCCGGGACCGATTGTAAACATGCAGGGAAAGGTTATGGGTACACATCGGGGAATTGTTTTTCATACGATCGGCCAGCGTGGAGGCTTGGGCATCAGCTATCCCACACCGCTGTATGTTGTTTCCATTGATGCCGATAAAAACCGAATTGTTGTCGGCGAAAAGAAAGATCTGCTGGCCAAGGGGCTTTTTGCATCAGATATAAATATGTTGGTTAAGAACTGGCCGGAGCAAGTACACGCAAAAATCAGGTACCGGAAAAAAGAAGCACTTTGTGAAGTCAAAAACGAAAATGAAAAATTAAAAGTAACCTTTGCCGAAGAACAGGAGGCTATAACCCCCGGCCAGTCCATCGTTTTTTACGACCATGATCGCGTTCTGGGCGGCGGTGTAATAGAAGAGGTGTTGCATGGAACTTGTTGAAAAGATCAATCTTTTAAAAAAAGAAAGAAACGCCGTCATTCTGGCGCATAATTACCAGTTACCCGAGATTCAGGATATCGCCGATTACGTGGGCGATTCTCTGGGATTGAGCATTCAGGCATCCCAAACCAATGCGGACGTCATTGTCTTTTGCGGCGTTTATTTCATGGCGGAAACCGCCAAGATTCTATCGCCGGGAAAAACAGTTCTCATCCCCGATAAAAATGCGGGCTGTCCGATGGCGGATATGATTACCGCCGAAGAACTCCGCGAGCTCAAAGCGCAGCATCCAAAAGCCAAAGCGCTTTGTTACGTGAACACCACGGCGGCGGTCAAAGCCGAATGCGACATCTGCTGCACGTCGGGCAATGCCGAGAAGATTGTGCGCGAGGCTTTTCGTGAGGAGGATGAAATCATTTTTGTGCCCGATCAGTATCTGGCCAATTACATCGCCAAGCGCGTCGGCCGCGAATTTATTTTGTGGAAAGGATTCTGCCCTTCTCACGTGAAAATAATGCCGGAAGACATCGCGAGGGAAAGAACACGGCATCCAAATGCGGAAGTCCTAGTCCATCCGGAATGTCCCGTAGGCATTACGTCTGTGGCCGACCGGGTTTTATCCACGGAGGGAATGTGCCGCTACGTCAAAGAATCGGAGACGCGCGAATTTATCATCGGGACGGAAATCGGCATCCTGCACCGGATGCGAAAGGAAAATCCCGGAAAAGTGTTTTATCCCGCATCGGAAAGGGCTACGTGCCCGAACATGAAGCTGACGACGCTGGAAAAAGTCTTATGGTCATTGGAGGAAATGAGGTTCGAAGTTACCGTGCCCGCGGACATCATGCAAAAAGCACAAACCTGTCTGCAAAGAATGATTGATTATAAACCATAAGCAACGCTGCAAAGCAAAAGGAGTAAATATAATGAGTAAAATTGATGAAAAATTAAAAATAGAAACACTGGCACTGCATGGCGGCCAGGAACCCGACCCGACAACGGGCTCGCGTGCTGTACCCATTTATCAGACAACATCGTATCAGTTTAAAGACACCGAACACGCTGCCAATCTTTTCGGCCTGAAAGAGTTCGGTAATATTTATACACGGCTGATGAACCCAACGACGGATGTTTTCGAGAAGAGGATAGCCCTTCTCGACGGCGGTGTCGGCGCTCTGGCGGTCGCCAGCGGCCAATCGGCCATTACGCTGGCGCTCCTGAATATTGCCCAGGCCGGCGACGAAATCGTTTCGGCGGATAATCTTTACGGTGGCACGTACAATCTTTTTCATTACACGTTTGCCCGTTTCGGAATTAAGGTCAAGTTTGTCAAGTCTAACGATATTGAGGCTTTCCAAAAGGCCATCACGCCGAAGACGAAAGCGATTTACGCGGAGTCTATCGGCAATCCCAAGCTGGATGTGGCTGACATCGAAGGCCTCGCCGGTGTTGCGCATCAAAACGGCATTCCGCTGGTTTTGGACAATACCGTCTCGCCCTATCTGCTGCGGCCGATTGATTTCGGCGCGGACATCGTTGTGTATTCGGCGACAAAATTCATCGGCGGCCACGGCACGTCGCTGGGCGGGTTGATTGTTGATTCAGGGAAATTCGACTGGACCAACGGTAAATTTCCGCTCATTGCCGATCCCGATCCCAGCTATCACGGAATTAATTTTGTGGAAGCGCTGAAACCAAACGGCAATATTGCTTACATCATCAAAGCCCGAGTGACGCTGCTGCGCGATCTGGGACCGGCTCTCTCGCCTTTTAACTCTTTCCTCTTTTTGCAGGGATTGGAAACAATCCATCTGAGAATGATTCGGCATTCGGAAAACGCCCTGGCCGTGGCTGAATATTTGGAGAAACATCCGAAAGTCAGTTGGGTCAACTATCCGGGACTTGAGTCCTCTCCGGAGCAAAAGCGTGTAAAGAAATATCTGCCGAAAGGCGCGGGGGCGATTATTGGATTCGGCATCAAGGGCGGTGCGGAAGCGGGAAAGAAGTTTATCGAAGCCCTGGAACTAATCTCTCATCTGGCGAATGTGGGCGACGCGAAAACCCTGGCGATTCATCCGGCAACGACAACTCACCAGCAGCTTTCTGAACAAGAGCAACTGGCGACTGGCGTGACGCCGGATTTCATCCGTCTTTCAATAGGCGTGGAGCATATTGACGACATTATTGCCGACATCGATCAGGCGCTGAATAAATTTTAGTCAATCAATCCCCTCTCCCCGCAAGGAGAGGGGATTTTAAAAAGGAGACAACCATGAAAAAAATATATGAAGATAATTCACTGTCCATCGGCAATACGCCGCTGGTGAAGTTGAAACGCATTACAGATGGCGCCCATGCGACGGTACTGGCGAAAATCGAGGGGCGCAATCCCGCCTATTCCGTGAAATGCCGGATCGGCGCGGCCATGATCTGGGACGCTGAAGAGAAAGGACTTCTCAAGCCCGGCATCGAAATCATTGAGCCCACGAGCGGCAATACCGGGATCGCCTTGGCCTACGTCGCTGCGGCGCGGGGCTATAAGCTTACGCTGACCATGCCGGAAACGATGAGCATCGAACGCAGGCGTGTGCTGGCGGCTTTCGGCGCGAATCTGATTTTGACCCCGGGAGCGGAAGGCATGAAAGGCGCAATTTCTAAGGCTGAGGCTATTGCGGCTTCCGATCCGAAGAAGTATTTTATTCCCCAGCAGTTCAAGAATCCGGCGAATCCCGCCATTCATGAGAAAACGACGGGACCGGAAATCTGGAACGACACGGAAGGAGCGATTGACATCCTGGTTTCGGGTGTCGGTACGGGCGGCACGATTACCGGTGTTTCCCGTTACATAAAAAATACCATGGGAAAGAAGATTCTTTCCGTGGCTGTCGAGCCGAAGGAAAGTCCGGTTATCAGCCAGAAACTGGAGGGGGAGGATTTGAAGCCGGGGCCGCACAAAATTCAGGGAATCGGCGCGGGATTTATTCCCGACACGCTGGACTTGTCGCTAGTTGATCGCGTTGAGCAGGTGGACAGTATGGAGGCGGTGGAGTTTGCGCGGAGACTCGCGAAAGAAGAAGGGTTGCTCGTGGGAATTTCCTGCGGCGCGGCAACCGCCGTGGCCGTCAGGCTGGCGAAAAAGGCCGAATTCGCGGGTAAGACCTTCGTGGTTATCCTGCCGGATGCCGGCGAGCGCTACCTTTCAACCGTCCTGTTCGAGGGAATCGGTGCATGAGATTAAATACCATTTCGCACGCCCGAAGGATAAATGCTGCGTGTTCAAGGGGGGCTCAAAACGCAGAACAACGCAGAACTAATGTGCTGTTTCTCGCGGGTGAAGGGCTGGAAATTATACGGTAAAGAGGCTAAGACATTGATGAATATGAAAAAAACGAAAAGCGAAAAAGTTTATAATAATTCGATAGGCGTTGTAGAAACGCAGTATCACACTATTGCAGAACAGGGCGACGAGCTTAATCTGGAAAGCGGCGAAAAACTCGGACCGGTGACCCTTGCTTATGAGACATACGGAAGCCTGAATGATGATAAATCCAACGCGATTCTTGTTTTACATGCGCTTTCCGGCGATGCCCATGCAGCGGGGCTATCTCTTGAAGATCACAGTGTAGGCTGGTGGAATGACATGATCGGTCCGGATAAGGCTTTCGATACCAACCGGTATTTTGTCATCTGCTCGAATGTGATTGGCGGCTGCAAAGGATCCACCGGGCCTTCTTCCATCAATCCGGCTACGGGAAAACATTACGCCCTGGATTTCCCTTTTATCACCGTTGCCGACATGGTGCACGCCCAGCGGCGTCTCATCGATTATTTAGGCATAGACAAGCTGTTATGTGTTGCCGGCGGTTCCATGGGAGGCATGCAGGCTCTGCAATGGGTATCCTCTTATCCGGAAAAAGTAAGATCGGCTGTGGTCATTGCTTCAACTTTGAAACATTCTCCCCAGCAGATTGCCTTTAACGAAGTTGTCCGGCAGTCCATTATGGCGGATCCTTCCTGGTATGAGGGAAGTTACTACGAATACGGACAGCCGAAGAAGGGGTTGTCGGTTGCCCGCATGATCGGTCATATCACGTTCATGAGCGATAAATCCATGGAGGAGAAATTTTCCAGGCGCCAGAAAAGCGATAAATTCAGCTTTGGATTTGATCCTGCTTTTGAGGTAGAGAACTACCTGCATTACCGGGGATTGAACTTTGCGCAGCGCTTTGACGCCAATTCCTATCTCTACATTACCAAGGCGATAGATTATTTTGACATGTCCGGCCTGAATCTGATTCCGCTGGGGAAAACAGTGGACACCCGGTTTCTGATTATTTCCTTCAAGTCGGACTGGCTCTATCCTTCATATCAGTCTCAGGACATAGTCCGCCTGTTGAAGAAGAGGCACGCCGACGCGACGTATTGTGAATTGAATTCCACCTATGGGCATGACGCTTTTCTGGTGGAAATCAATGAGCAGACGACTTTAATAAAACATTTTTTGGATAAAACATTTAAAAAGTATTTGGTTTCAGGCGATTATGAAAAATTCGGAAAATCAGCTTGATCACCGGATCATTTATTCGATTATTGAACCGGAATCACGAGTTTTGGATCTGGGATGCGGGAAAGGCCACCTGCTGTATCCTCTTGTGCGCGACAAGCGCATCCGGGCGCAGGGCATTGAGTTGGACGACAAAGCGATTCAGGAATGCGTCAGGAAAGGGTTGAGCGTTTTCCAGGATGATATTGAAAAAAGCCTGCGGGAATATCCCGATGATTCATTCGATTACATCATTTTAAATCAGAGTATGCAGGAAGTCAGAAAAGTCGATTGCGTTATCGGTGAGGCCCTGCGCATCGGCACGAAGGTCATCGTCGGATTTCCCAATTTCGCCTATTACAAATCGCGCTGTGTGCTTTTTTTCCGCGGGAGATCTCCGGTGACAAAATCGCTGCCCTATCTCTGGTACGATACACCCAATGTGCGTTTTCTAAGCATTAAGGATTTTGAAGATTTCTGCGAGGGGAAAAATATCCGGATCGTGGAATCCCATTATCTTGGAGAAAAAACGACCGTGAAGCTCTTGCCGAATCTTTTTGCTTTGAATGCAATTTTTGTTTTAACAAATAAACCGTGAGAGTATATAGTGAACGGGCGTGACAATAGATGAGCTTCAACCATTTAATGCCGATTTGCAGTCAGAAGTATACCGAGGCGGCGAGGAAGAGGCGACGCAGGCGTATTTTTATATACGTCGAGGAGCCGATGACGCGGCCAACAAAGGTAGACGAATGAATGCGAATTGGCAGAAGGAGTATTTATGTGGGACTATACAGATAAAGTGAAAGAGCACTTTCTTAACCCGCGCAATGTGGGCGATGTGGAGAAACCGGACGGCGTGGGCGAGGTCGGCTCGCTGGCCTGCGGCGACGCGCTGAAACTGACCTTTAAGCTGGATGAAAACAAGCGCATTAAGGAGGCCAAGTTTAAAACCTTCGGCTGTGCCAGTGCGATTGCTTCTTCGTCGGCGCTTACGGAAATCATCAAGGGCATGACGCTGGACGAAGCGCTCAAGGTGACCAATCAGGATATCGCGCAGTATCTGGGTGGCCTGCCGGATGAAAAAATGCACTGTTCGGTAATGGGCAAGCAGGCTCTGGACAAGGCGGTGGAGAATTACCGCGGCGCTCCGTCGCTGGAACCGGGAGCGAAAATCATCTGCGAATGTTTCGGCGTCACCGATAAGGAAATTGAACGCGCCATCCGCGAAAACAATCTTGCCACGGTGGAAGATGTCACCAATTACACCAAGGCCGGCGGCGGCTGCGGAAATTGCCACGATGCCATTGCCCAGCTTCTGGAACGGGTGAAGGCCGAGCCGAAAACCGATGCCAAACCAAAGCTTACGAATCTGCAAAAAATAAGAATGATCGAAGAAACCATCGAACGGGAAATTCGTCCGTCACTCAAGCACGACGGCGGCGATATCGAAATTAGCGATATTATCGGCAACCGCGTCATCGTCGCGTTGCGGGGAGCCTGCTCAACCTGCAAGGCATCTGAAATTACCCTGAAGGATTTTGTCGAGCACCGGCTGAGGGAACTGGTTTCGCCGGACATTACCGTTGAGGAGGCATCAAAATGAAAACCATTTATCTGGATAATAACGCGACGACCAAAGTCGCCGATGAAGTTCTGGAAGCAATGCTTCCTTATTTTACGCAGTTGTACGGCAATCCTTCGAGCATGCATACCTTCGGCGGTCAGGTCGGCTCGAAAATCCGCGACGCGCGTGAGCAGGTAGCGGCGCTTCTGGGAGCCCTGCCCGATGAAATCGTCTTTACCAGTTGCGGCACGGAAAGCGACAATGCCGCCATACACTCCGCGCTGCTGACGAAACCCGACAAAAAACACATCGTGATCAGCCGCGTGGAACACCCCGCCATCCGCGCTCTGTGCTCGCACCTGGGAACGCAGGGTTACAAAATAACCGAACTGCCTGTGAGTAAAAACGGTATTCTTGATCTGGAGAATCTGGAAAATAGTCTGACGCCCGACACGGCGATTGTCAGTTTGATGTGGGCCAATAATGAAACGGGCGTCATCTTTCCGGTGGAAGAGGCGGCAAAGCTGGCGCACGACAAAGGCATTCTCTTTCACACCGACGCGGTTCAGGCTGTCGGAAAAATTCCCATCAACATGAAAAATAACGTTATTGATATGTTGTCTATCTCTGGCCACAAACTGCACGCTCCTAAAGGGATCGGCGTTCTGTATATCCGGCGCGGCACCAAATTTTCACCGTTTCTGATCGGCGGCCATCAGGAAAAGGGTCGGCGCGGCGGAACGGAGAACGCGGCGGGTATCATCGGCGTGGGCAAGGCCTGCGAACTGGCCGCAAAAAATATGGATACGGAAAATAATCGGGTCAAGCAGCTGCGCGATAAACTGGAACATGAATTATTAAAGAAGATTTCGCAGAGCCGCGTCAACGGCGATATCGAAAACCGCCTGCCCAACACCACCAACATCAGTTTTGAATACGTGGAGGGCGAAGCTATTTTACTCCTAATGAACGAACTGGGCATCTGCGCTTCATCCGGCTCGGCCTGCACGTCCGGTTCGCTGCAGCCTTCGCACGTTTTGCGGGCGATGGGCGTGCCGTTCACGATGGCGCACGGCTCTATCCGGTTCAGCCTGAGCGTTTATAATACCGAAGAGGAAGTGGATTTCGTCATCGAGAAAATGCCGGCCATCATCGAACGGCTGCGGGGCATGTCGCCCTTCTGGAATCAAGAGGGCCAGGCCTGCACGAATCAATAGGAGTTTATTTATGAAACGGTTGAAAAACGGCGATACATGCAAAAATGAAATTAAATCGGCGAAGAATTTTCGCAAGGAAGTGCCCTCTATTGTTGACGAGCTCGTCGCATCTTGCAGCAGCGCCGGATGCTTCGATCACGTAAGCGCCGAGCCGATTCCGCACCGCGAAGCCATCATTGACATTCTGCACCGTTTAGCGCTGATTCTGTACCCGGGATATTTTATCAAAACGCGCCTGGATTCCGTCAATCTGGAATATTATCTCGGCCAGCAGATGACCTCCCTGTATGAGACGCTTTCCGAGCAGATTATCCTGGCCATTCGGCATGACTGCATCCGCCATAATAAGCCCTGTATTCATTGCGACCCGCTGGGGCATGAGTTGACCGTGGAATTTCTTCGCAAGCTGCCGGCGCTGCGAAAGATGCTCGCCATGGATATCCGCGCCTCTCTGGAAGGCGACCCGGCGGCAAAGGGTTACGATGAAATCATCTTCAGCTATCCGGGTATCCGCGCCATCACGGTTTACCGGATCGCCCATCAACTTTACCACCTCAATATTCCTCTGATACCGAGAATCATGACGGAATACGCGCACAGCCGCAACGGTATTGACATCCATCCGGCGGCGCATATCGGCGAGAGTTTCTTTATTGACCACGGCACCGGCGTGGTCATCGGCGAAACATGCGTCATCGGCAACCGTGTGCGCATTTATCAGGGCGTTACGCTGGGTGCGATTTCCCTGTCCAAGGCGGAATGCCGGAAACTCAGATCAAAAAAGCGCCATCCGTCCATTGAAGACGACGTGATTATTTATGCCAATGCCACGATTCTGGGCGGCGATACGGTGGTCGGCGCCCGTTCCGTCATCGGCGGCAACGTCTGGCTCACACATTCCGTCCCGCCGGACACGGAGGTGTTCATTAAAAAGCAGGATCTGATTTTCGGCGCGAAGCAGTACAAGAAACAGGCGGTCAAACAGAAACTGCGCCAGGAATAACGCAACACATATAACGGACATAAAGACATGGACGAAAAATTATTTTCTCATTTTGAAATAAAAGAAATTGTTTCCGATAATGGCGCGGTCCGATTGCTCGATAGCGCGAAAGACGTCATCGGCGAAATATCTCTCAAAATCTTCATCAACGGCACGGAATACGCCTCGCTTTTGTGTCTCAATCAGCTGACGGAAGAACTGGCGCTTGGTTTTCTCTATAGTGAAGGGGTCATCGATACCATCGAGGATGTCGCCTCCATTTCCTATAACGAGCGGCTCTTTGCGGTGATGATTAATCTTGCGGAAGGCAAGTCCGTCGAAAAGTGCGAGAGTCTACGGAGTGTCACGTCCGGCTGCGGCAAATGCTTTACCTATATCAACCCGCTGAAGCATGATAAATTTGTTGCATTATCCGGCGATAAATTATTTTCGCTGAGCGCTATCATGCAGGCCATGAAAGATTTTGAGCGTCGCTCGGAAATATACAAAACCGTCGGCGGCGTGCACAGCGTGTTGTTTCAGCACGATGAATTTACCGTATTCAACGAGGACATCGGGAGGCACAACTGCTTTGATAAAATAAACGGCGTGCTGCTGAAAAACAAAAAAATGGACCTCGTTAAAGATGGATTATTGTTTGTCAGCGGCAGGGTGTCTTCAGAAATCATCACCAAGGTCATCAGAATGGGTGTGCCGGTGCTCGTTTCCAGAGCAACGCCGACGGCCGCGGCGGTCAATCTGGCCCGGGAATATAACGTGACGCTGTTGGGGTATGTAAGAAAAGAATCCGGATTTGTCTATTCGGGTGAAAATCGTTTAAGTTAAACAGGTGCTGAAGTGAAAACATTACAAGGGAAAATTCTGGCGGTGAATATCTCCCCCAAAAAGGGAGAAAAGAAGAACAACATTGAGTGCGGCTTATTTTTGGAAAATCTAGGTCTCGAAAACGACGCACACGCCGAAGCCGATATTATCCGGCAGGTCAGTCTTCTGGCCAAAGAAAGCATTGAGAAAATCAGGGCCAAAGGCCTTGATGTCAGCTATGGAGATTTCGCGGAAAATCTCACCACCGAAGGCATTGATCTGCCGTCCCTGCCTATCGGCACACGCTTGAAGGTTGGCGGTAAAGTCCTGCTGGAAGTTTCCCAAATCGGCAAGGTCTGTCATAACCGCTGCAATATATTTTACACCGTTGGCGATTGCGTCATGCCCCGGGAAGGAATCTTTGTAAAAGTTTTGACTGGCGGCGAAATAAAAGTAAATGACCCGATAGAAATTGCAGAATAGGCGATTATATTCTTAAAAACGATTAAATTAACTCATTCAACAAATGATCTTCATGATGCTGTCATGTCCGGAGCTTTGAAGCAGATTCGGCCGAGGATAATGACGGTGAGAGTCATCCTGGCCGAATTGATTTCGATAAGGTAATAGAACCAAAAAATGGAGGAGAAGTATGAATTGGATTTGTTTGGTGTTAGCCGGTTTGTTTGAATGCGGGTGGGCAATCGGTTTAAAATATACGGATGGATTTACTAAACTTATTCCATCACTATTAACTGTTTTCGCTATGGCCATTAGTTTTTGGCTGTTATCGGTGGCCATGAAAACTATTCCGATAGGCACAGCATATGCCGTATGGACTGGAATTGGCACGGTAGCCGTAGCAATATTGGGTATGATTTTATTCGGTGAATCACGAGACATAATGAGGATCATCTGTTTGCTTCTCATCGTATCCGGAATAGTGGGGCTTAAATTAGTTTCATCGTCATAATCAACATCCTCAATGGAGATATGTTATATGAATAAATTCGCGTTTGTACTTAATCCCTTCAATATCCAGAACATTCACAATTATTGTTTTATATCAAGGCTTGCGCCTCAGGCATTGATAAAAGTAATTTTAAGGCTCCTACCACCGTTTAAAATTCATCGCGCGAAAAACCTGCGTTCCGCTACGGGCGCGGAAATTGAAGGATGCTTCATTGTCTGTCCGCTGCTTTCCAAACAAGTGCTCACCATGGCGGAAGATGCCGTCTTAAATATGATATTGAAAGCGGTGCGTCTGGGCGAAAAAGCCGGCGCGAAGGTCATCGGCCTGGGTGCCTTAATGGGCATTGCCGGAAAAGGCGGACAGGTGATTGCCGAAAAAACACCTGTTGCCGTTACCACCGGCGCCAGCCTCGCCACTGCGGCAATCCTCGAAACACTGGAGCAGGCGGCCAAGTTGCGAAACATTGATTTTTCTAGGGCAAAAGTAGCCATCGTCGGCGCGACCAACGCCATCGGCCAGAACTGCGCCCTGGGATTGCTTGACAAAGCCGATACCATTTATCTGCTCGCGAAAAACGCCGATAGACTGCGCGAACTCAAGGATTATCTCACGACGCAAAAAACAAAGACGAAAGTGATTGCTCAGGGCATCGCATTGGATGCCGTCATCCGGGACGCGGACGTGATTATTTTTACGACATCCGCAATAGAGGTGCCTTCCGCCGCCACCGCCGCAAACCTTAAGCAAGGAGCCATTATCTGCGACATTCCATCACCGCGAAATATTTCCAAAGAGATCTGCGACCAACGCAAGGACATTCTCGTTATCGATGGCGCCGTGATCGAGCCGCCCGAAACGGTAAGAATCGGCTTAAAACTGCCGATAAAAGACGGCTTTATTTACGCCTGCATGGCGGAAACCATGATCCTGGCATTTGAAGGCCAAACCCAGGAAGATTTCTCAACCGGTTTCAAGCCGGACATGAACAAGGTTAATCAGATAAAAGCATTGGCCGCTAAGCACGGATTCAAAATCAAATTCACCAGTTTCGGAAATCCTATTTAGAAGAACAAGCAGTATTCTTTATGCCCTGGTTCATCATTCATTTAATGCTCCACTTCACAGTACCGGTTGTGCTGGCGAAGTTTGCTTTTCCAGATAAATGGAAAAGCATTTCTTTGGTTATGGTTTCAACGATGTTAGTCGATTTGGATCATTTTCTGGCCAATCCGGTTTTTGATCCCCTTCGATGCAGTATCGGCTTCCATCCCCTCCATTCTTATTATGCCATTGCCGTCTATCTATTGATGTTTGTCGTACCGCAGTTACGATTTGTGGCTCTCGGCCTGCTGATTCATATGGGGCTGGATGGATTGGAGTGTCTTCGTCTGGCGCTTATCCGTTAGTCAATTAATCCTTCGCGGAAAGTTTTAAAAGAAAGTTATTGACAAATTCAGCGGCCCGTTTTACATCCCCACCGGGGGGATGGGATATGAAAACCAATACACATGAACATACCAAAGACGTTGTGCAACGGCTGTCCAGGATTGAGGGTCACATCCGGGGCATAAAAAAAATGCTGGAGGACGGCCAATCCTGCGATCAGGTGCTTCTGCAATTATCAGCCGTGAAAGCCGCCTTAAACAAGGCAACAAAAATCCTTTTGGAAGACCATTTTGACAATTGCGTGCTGGATAAGAATAAAGACAAAGCCCTGGAAAAGGAATTATTGGAATTCCGCAAGATCTTCGATGGCTTGCTTAGTTTGAAATAGGAAGACATCAATGCACAATGAACAAGTAGAACATTGGCAGCATCATCACCTGTTCAATGCCGATAAAAAATCCGTTGAGAAAAGCACGTTGATCGTTGTGATGATTACATTCATTACCATGATTGCGGAAATCCTGTTTGGCTGGATTTCCAATTCGATGGCCCTGCTCGCTGACGGCTGGCACATGGGGACCCATGCCTTTGCCCTGGGCTTCGTCGGCCTGATCATGATTTATTCTTCCATCAACAGAATGTTGCATCCCCTGACCATTTATTATAATCAGGCGCTGCTTGTTGCTGTCATCGGGTTATCGGTAAATGTTGTTTGCGCAATCATACTCAACAAAGGCAGTCACGCTCGCGAAGGTGCGCGCCATCCTAAAGAAAATAAACGTTCCCATCATCAACATCATCACGAAGACCTGAATTTGAAATCGGCCTATCTGCATGTTGTGGCCGATGCGCTGACGTCCGTCCTGGCCATTGCCGCATTGCTTGGCGCCAAATATTTTAATGTCATCTGGCTGGACCCGTTCATGGGCATTGTCGGCGCCGGGTTAATTATGCGCTGGTCGTATTTATTATTAAAAGATACCGGCAGCATTTTGCTGCAACGCGAAATTGATAATCCGATCATGAATGAAATAAAAAATGAAATTGAATCTGACGGGGATTCCATCATCAGCGACCTGCACATCTGGAAAGTCGCACAAAACAAATATGCCTGTATCGTGTCTCTGCTTACCGCAAAAAACTGTTCCAGCGAAGACTATAAAAAGCGCCTGGCGAATGTTCATGAACTGGCACATGTGACAATCGAAGTTCATGATTGCAAATGATAAGGAATTGTAACCGATCAAACCGCTCCGGTTGATTTTCTTCATTACCTCAAGAATATACAACATATATCCTAAAAGATACTTGACGTAATGCTGCATTGGTAGTACAACTAAAAATACAACAGGAGGAACAACCAATGCCAAGCGCACCCAAAATTATACCCATTTCCGATCTTCGGCAAAATGCCAGCGATGTGGTGAAAAGTGTTTCGTCTTCAAGAGAGCCAGTTTTTATTACTCAGCGTGGAAGAGCTGCTGCTGTCATGGTCAGCATGGAAGTTTATAAAAACGCGCAGCATGAAATGGACATTTTGCACTTGCTGGCCAGAGGCGAAAAAGAAATAGCTGCCGGAACAGGATATGAACTTGAAGACGTATTAAGAGAAGCAGATCTTTATCTTGAGGCTGCAAAACGTTGAGAATAATATTTACGCCCACAGGTCGTCGCCAATTTCTTGAAGCGATTGCGTATATACACAGAGACAAGCCTTCTGCGGCATTTTCTTTTCGCCAAAAAGCAGAGAAATCTCTGTCCCGCTTAATCAAGTATCCTGCGTCGGGAAGGCCTCTTCCGGAGTTTCCAGATCTGCCTTTTCGCGAAGTTATTGTGAAACCCTATCGTTTTTTCTACAAGGTCAAGGATCACGATATATGGATAGTTGCTGTATGGCATGGGGCTCAATTACCGGACGAACCTGAAAAGTAATTGTGACAACAAGAGTAAGAAAAACAACCACTTTGCTCCGGGTTAGCTTGTCGTTACAGTTTTTCTATTTCTTCAATTAATTGATTCAATTTCTTCGGTGAGACGGGATAGGGAGTTTTGAGTTCCTGCGCAAACAGGGATACTTTGTATTCTTCAATCATCCAGAAAAATTCTTCAATTAAAGCATTCTTTTCTTCCGGATAATCTATTGAAATATCTTCTTTGAGCCGACTGATTTCCTTAAAAGCGATATACTGATGAACCTGTGTGCTTCGATCGTTATCCATCCTCCCCCGACCCCTCCCATCAAGGGCGGGGAGAAGAGTATTCTTAGGATCGGTCGAGTCTTTTGGACTCGACTGTTTATTTTTTCCGACAGCCAAGTCAAAAATACTGGGCTTAACGATTTGAGTATTTTTTGTCTCCGTTGCAATCATTTCTCG
>JASEHT010000359.1 GCA_030018675.1 Smithella sp. | reverse complement strand
GGGATAAGATGCGTGAGATATGTGAAGGACGCAACCGTATGCTGGAGTTGGAGACCGAACTCTGGGAAATGATCAGGGTCAAGCCCGCACCGGTGGCGGCGGAAGCGGTGTGGCTCAGTCATATTTGGCATTTCAATGTATCGGCAGGGCTTAAGCGATCGGTGCAACATTATGAAAAACTGATCAAAATGGCACGGAAAAATCTTGAAAACAAGAATTCCGCTATCCCGCATGAAAAATACCGGGCTGTTCTCTGGAATCCGCCCTTCCTCCATTTCTGCGACATTTTCAACTGGGCCGAGCGCACCTATGGCGTTGTTCTGATTAACGACAGCATGACCTATAATCATCACGGACCCATCGACACAACATCGCCGGAAACCATGATCCGGGACTGGGGCCGGACGATCATGCAGGGCCCCATGGTGCGCCACACACGCGGACCTGCTGAAAATTATCTCGATGATATTTTCCGTATGGTTCAGCAATTCGATCTCGACATGGTCTGGGTCGCCAACCACGTGGGATGCAAGGGCGGTCAGGCCATGAACGGCATATTGCGCGAGCAGTGCCGCGCCAAAGGCATTCCTCTTCTTCTTCTGGATTACGACCTCTCCGATCCGAGAATCGTGTCTCACGACAATATGATGCGGCAGGTGGACTTCTTCATGGAAAACGTCATGAAGGCGAAGCGAATCGATCAATAGTATAAGGATTTATCATGGGACATAGCGCAGCCAAGGACATCTTCCGCAGGGTAGGACAAAAACTGGATAACCTTCATGTCCGCTGCTCCTGGAACGATGACCTCAAAGCCCTGGTGAAAGCATTGTTTACCGAGGACGAAGCCGAGGTCTTCGTTCGGTTGCCGTATGTGTTCTCGGATCTGGCGTGCATACGCAAGATCACGCAGCTGCCGGAAAGACGACTTCAAGAGTTATTGGATAGTCTTTGCGGCAAAGGCCTGGTGGTGGATGTCTGGGTTAATGACCGCTATTACTATATGCCCTCCCCCATGCTCATCGGTGTATTCGAATTCACCATGATGCGTACCGGCAAGGATGCCAAACCGGCCGAATGGGGGCCGCTTTTTTATCGTTTGCTGGAGAACAAGAATAGCTACTACCATCCCAATATGGGAGCAGATCAGGTTATGTCGCCCGCAAGAGTCTATCTTCATGATGAGTCGGTTCTGCCGGATGAATATACCCGTGTTCTGGATTATGAATCGGCTACGCACATAGTTGATACATCCTCGAAATGCGCCGTAGGCATCTGTTCCTGCCGTCATGAAAAAATGCACGCAGGGGTCAAAAAGTGCGACCTGCCTCTGGAAACCTGTACGAGCTTTGGATGGGCTGCTGACTATCTCATCCGGCATAACATGGCGCGTGAGGTCACGAAAGCACAAATGAAGGACACTCTGGCCTTGTCCCGTGAAAAAGGACTGGTCTTCTGCGGAGACAACGTCCAGCGCAATGTGACTTTTATCTGTCAGTGCTGTTCCTGCTGCTGCAACCTGCTGCTCGGTGTCAGCCGGCATGGTTACCCCAACACGGTCGTGACATCAAGCTTCATCGCCCGTGTGGATGAGGCCGCGTGCACGGGTTGCGCAAAATGTGACAAGGCCTGTCCGGTTGGCGCCATCGAAATGAGGGAACAGCCAACCTCCGCCAAACCACGCAAGCTGGCTGTTGTCAAAGAAGATTTGTGTCTGGGGTGCGGCGTATGCACCATGAAATGCACAAAGAAGGCCATCAGGATGGAAAAACGATCCGAGCGCTACATTCATCCGGAAACCACTTTTGAAAGGGTGCTTCTGCAATGCCTGGAGCGGGGCACGCTACAAAACCAGATCTTCGATAATCCGGAAAGTCTTTCCCAGGAATTCATGCGTGGTCTGATTAAGGGTTTCAT
>JASEHT010000358.1 GCA_030018675.1 Smithella sp. | reverse complement strand
ATGAATGCCGCAACAGGGAAGATAATCTTCGATGACCCAGCCTTTTTGCTGCCAGGAATCAATGTCTGAGGCGTTCATACGAAAGCCGGGCAGAAGGGTTTTATTTTGTTTCGCGACTTGTTCATGAAACGCGGCGGCGATGAGCGCTTCGCTACGCGCCGCAACTTGTTCAATCGTAGAGCCGTCTTCCCTATTAATGTCATCAAAAAACTCGACAGCGACGATATCGCCGATTTTTTCTGTTTCTGAGTTACCCAGCAACAGCCAGGAACTGCCCTCGCCCATCGGCAGATGACGGGACTGGCAGCAGTCCAGGTTCACCCGTTCGCGGTATTCTTCAACCGTCGGCGTGAAAATATCGCAGCCGCCGACCAGCGCCAGGTCTATCTCGCCACTTTCCAGATAGCTCTGCGCCAGCCACAGCGCCGACTCAAAAGAGAATTCCTCCTGCGAAATGGTCAACACGGTTCCGGTAACATCGCAAATCTTGGCCAGAACAAACGCGGCGGCGTTGCTGACCGAATTGGCAAACTGATTGGGGCTGGGAAATCCTCCGCCGTGCTTGAACACCTGCGTGATGAACGGCATGATTTCGTCAACATTTCCCAGTCCTGTCGACAGAAAGATCCCCGTTCTTTTCCCTTTGAGATAATCAAGCGATACGTTTTGCAGACAGGCCAGTCCTCCACAGGCGACCATCTTGATGAATCGTCCGGCGCGGCGCATCGGTTGTCCCATGACTTCATTGACCAGAATATCGGCATTGAGCGGCAGCTCGTTTTCTTCCCAAAGCGCGTCGCGATTGGGCATCAGCGACGGGCCGATATAACTTGCAGCGATTACCGGCATGGATTTCTGGATTATTATTTTATTATTATTTTTTGTGCTCATAATTTATTCATATCATTCTTGGATTCCCGCCAGAACCATGCGAGAATGACAGATGAAAAACAATTTGTTATCACTCCTTGATAATCAAATAACTTGAACAGGTTCCGCCGAAGCCGAAAAACGTGAACAGATACGCACCGGCAAGTGCTTCAATATTTTTTTGCGAAGGCGCGAAGCCTAGATCCGGATCAATCTCTGTAAAACCATAACTGGGCGGAATTGTTCCTTCTTCCAGACAGGAAAGCCATACGGCTGTTTCCGCCGCACCGGCCGCTCCTAGCGTATGGCCGATGGCGCCCTTGAGGGAAACCACCGGCGGCAGATTTTCCCCGAAGGTTTTGACCAGGCCTCTTCCTTCGGAAAGATCATTATCTCTTGTGCCCGTGCCGTGCGCCTTGATGGCGACAACGTCCGCGGTGGAAATTCGCGCCGATGTCAAGGTTTGCTGAACGACTTCGCTGACGGTTACCCCGTCAATCCCGGCGGATGTCATGCTTTTGATGTCGTTGTACAAATAGCCGCCGGCAAATTGATAAGAAGATTTCTTTTCGGCGTCCAGAATAACAACCGACGCCGCCTCGCCGATTTGCATGCCGGCGCGGGTGGCGCAGAAAGGCCGGCAGCGTTCGTAATCGAAAAGCAGCAGGCTGGCAAAGCCGTGGAGCGTCATGTTCAGAAGCGGTTCGAATCCGACCACGATCGCGCGGCGGATTTTTTTTCTCCTTAGAAGATCATCGGCCACCACCAGGGCGTGCGAACTCGAAACACAGGCAATGCTGAAGGTCAGCGATATTCCTTTGATCCCGTACCGGTTGACGATCCGATCCGCGACTTCACCCGCGCCGCGGTTGCGGCAGGAAATCGGCGGCGATTCCTGGTCCGGATTTTTGCGGATGGCTTCGGTAAATTCGTATTCGTTGCGGATAAAGAGGCCGCCGGTCGTGCCGACAAACAACCCGGATTCAGCGATTTCGGTGTCGGATAATCCGGCACGGGTGAACGCTTCCTCGAGCGCTTTATCCAGCA
>JASEHT010000357.1 GCA_030018675.1 Smithella sp. | reverse complement strand
GTCAAACGTCCAGGGCACGGCAAATCAGGGCGGCGCTGAAACTTTAATTTCTGATATAGTTAAAATATACACCGATGAAACACTAAATGCGATTATTATATTAGGAACTCCTGAAGATTACGAAGTTATAAAAGAAACAATTGCCAAGTTGGATATTATACCCAGACAGGTTTTAATTGAAGGAACTGTCGCCCAACTGCAGTTAACCGATAAAATGAGTTTGGGATTGGCCTGGTCGCTAAAAACCAATATGTTCAAACTTGATCCGGTATCGATATCGTTAAACCCCTCTCAATTGGGCAGCGATACTTCAGAAACTTCCGGTCTTTCTTTGATTGGAATTGATTCCGGAAATTCAGTTCGGGCCGTTATTAATGCCCTGGCATCAAAATCAAAGGCAAAGTTATTGGCATCGCCTCATATTATGGTTTCAGATAATAAGGAGGCGCGAATACAGGTAGGCCAACAGGTTCCGCTTGTAACATCGGAAACATATGGCAGTAGCGGTAGCTCTGCTGTGCCGATAAGAACTATTCAGTATAAAGATATTGGAATGATTCTTAAGGTCAAGCCGCAGATTAACGACAGTGGTCTGGTTGCGCTGCAAATATCGCAGGAAGTTTCCACATATTCGAAGGATAAACTTTATGCGAATGAAACACAAATAATTCTGAATAAAACAGAGGCATCAACCAATCTTGTGGTTCAGGATGGCCAAACGATAGTCATCGGCGGGTTAATTAGAGAAGATGATTCCAAAGCAAGACAGGGAATTCCTTTTATCTACAAAATTCCATTACTGGGCTATTTGTTTGGTAATATGGAGAATGATAATTTAAGAACGGAATTAGTAATCCTGCTAACACCGCATGTAGTTAAAAATCAACAGGATGCCAAAGCCGTTACAAATAAATTCGCTAGCGAAGTAACGGATAATCAAATGAAGAAGGAAATTAAAGAAAGCTTTCAGTTAAAAGCCGACGAGCATAAATAAAAAACGAACCAATAAATCAAATTTTTGATTTAAATAAGCCCGTAACAAAACGGCGGCGTTATAAACATCTATATCGCCAGTGTGTTTATTATTCGAAAGGTTTCATTTGGGAATCGCTGATGTCAATCATGGCGGTGTTCTATAGATTATGCAAAACACGAAATATCTAGAACCGGAAAATTTCCCCAAGGTGCCATTTGTGCTGGAAACGCTCTCGTCAAGATTTATCCGGGAGAATAAGATCATTCCGCTGGAGTTCAAGCAAAACACCCTTGAAATCGTCATGGCAAATCCGGATAACCTTGATATTATTGATGCCCTGAAGATTGCTGTTTCTCATGAGATAGAAATATATGCCAGCGATGTGAAAGCAATCGAAGAGTATATCGAAAAATTTTATACACAAGAAATCCATGATATCAGCAAGATCATCGAGAATATCGAAGACAATTCCCTGCAATTTATTCATGAAGAAGATGACGATGTGGGACATTTGCAGGATCTTGCTTCGGAGGCGCCGATTATCCGCCTGGTTAATATGATTGTTACTCGGGCGGTTGAAAGCAGAGCCAGCGATATTCATATAGAACCGTATGCGGACGAGTTGAAGGTGCGTTTCCGCATTGACGGCGTTCTACATGATATCGAACTTATACCCAAGAAATTGCAGGCCGCAATTTATTCCCGCATCAAAATTATGGCGAAACTGAACATTGCCGAACGCCGCCTTCCACAGGACGGACGTATCAAATTAAAAGTGGGCGGCTCTGAAATAGATATTCGCGTTTCCAGCGTCCCGGTTCTGTACGGGGAAAGTCTCGTTATGCGCCTGCTGCATCAAAAAGGCATATTGATCGACATGGAAAAGCTGGGCTTTCCTGCCGATACGCTTCTAACTTTTAATAATATAATAAAAAAAACTAACGGTAT
>JASEHT010000356.1 GCA_030018675.1 Smithella sp. | reverse complement strand
ATAAATCGGGGTCTGTCGATACAGAAAAGAACGCCAAGGTGAATAAAGGCAATAAGACACTATTGAGTTAAGAAATACTATACCACAACCTTTTTGGTTCCGGCTCGTCCGGGTTAGGAGGATACGGCCGTGAAAACGAAAATGAACATGATTTACTGGAAGGACGAAGCCCGGCTGTTTCCGCCTTCGCTAAAGGCTTCGGCGGACAGGTCGACGGACAGGCTGGGGCGGGAAGCTTCTTGAGCATCCGGAGATAATGACGCAGGGCGAGACGCTAGAGGAGCTTGAGGAAAATATCAGGGACGCGTATTTACTGATGACGATGGAAGGGGTTCCCGCCGAGCACAAGGCGAAAGAGCTTGCCTTTTCGGTATGAAACGAACCGTTTTGATCGGAAATGAATAAAAAATACATTGATGAAGAGCGGGAGTGGTTGACGCTCACTCCGGCACAAAGGATAATGGAATCAGGCAAATTATGGAAATTGTATCTATCATTGGGAGGCAGCCTTGACCGCGAACCCGATCCTCAAAGTCCTTTTTACTTTTCAGAAATACGAAGTAAAAAACCTGCTCATCGGCGGACAGGCCTGCATCATCTACGGCGCCGCAGAGTTCAGCAGGGATTCTGATTTTGTTATTTTTTGCGATTCGGAAAATCTGGACCGGCTCAGAAAAGCTCTGCGGGCGCTTAAAGCAAGGACCATCTATGTCCCGCCGTTGAATAAGGAATTTCTCGACCGGGGACATGCCTGTCACTTTAGGTGTTACGACGAATCGGTGAAGAACTTACGGATTGATATCATGGCCAGGCTGAAGGGCTGCGATGATTTTGTAAAATTATGGGGGAGAAGGTTCACCGTTAAGATAACCCCAAATAGATCCATTGAAATCGTAGGATTGGAGGACCTGGTACAGAGCAAAAAAACCCAGCGGGACAAAGATTGGCTGATGCTGAAGCGTCTGGTCGAAAATGATATGATTTTAACAAAAAAGACCGCTATGGGAAAAATCAGATGGTGGCTGCTAGAATGCCGGGATAGCGGCAAATTAATTAAACTGGCTGAGGAAAATATCGAACTGGCTATGGAATGCAGGATAAAAAGACCCCTTTTGAAAGCAGCGATAAACAAGGATTTCAAGGCATTGGAGAAATTACTGAAGCGCGAAGAGCTGTCAGAAAGGGAGAAAGATAGAAAATATTGGGAGCCATTAAAAGCAGAGTTGGAGATGTTAAGGCATAAAAAACTAAAAGACGATTCCGTGGAGCGCCGGCTTTCATCATCGTGCCCAAAGAGGAGGCGCTGATCCGGGACTCTGATTTACAGGAGAAGATCGCGCTGGCGTTGCTGATGGGCGTGAAGAAGTACCTGGTGAAGATCGCCGTTGAGGGAAAAAAGAAATAATGATAAAGGCAGAAAACGAAAAACGAAAAACGAAAACGGAAAATGACCCCTCGGCGGAGTTTACCCCGAATGGAAGTGAGGGGCTCGGGGCAGGCCCTTCGACGGACACATTCACCCGCCGCGGGTTCAGTGCCTGGTTTATCCTGAATGGCAGTGAAGGACTCAGGGTAAAAAACGAAGGCAGCCCTTCGACTTCGCTCAGGGTAAAAAAACGAAAACGGAAAACGAACGATTGGGCAGATTGACTTTATCGGATTATTTTGATACACTTTAAACGTGGATATAATACTGCGTCATTCGGATTAGGCACTAACAACTTAAATTATGTGCAAATTGCATAGAATATTTTTAAGACCAGGCGGAAAGACGCGACAATTGCGAGACTACGAGTATTTTACTTTTCTCCAAACCAGCGATAAATCGGACATTTCCCTCATTAGTCTGGCAATGGTAATAACTATGGCGCTTACCCTTATCCGCCGCAGGCGGATCTAATTGGGGTGTGGGGTGCAGCGCGGCAAAG
>JASEHT010000355.1 GCA_030018675.1 Smithella sp. | reverse complement strand
CCGGGATCGGGCCAGTAACCGAGCATCCTCTGCGGACCGCGCAGACACATTTCGCCTGTTTTACCGCCGATCATTTCATCCCACGTCAAAACTTTGCCGGTATCAACATCCACGATTTTAATTTCCGTATCGGGCATGGGAATGCCGATGGTTCCTCTCTTTTCAACATTCTTATTTGACTTTTTGCCGGTGTTGGCGGTTACCTTGGACAAAATGCCTATGCCTTGGCTTAAGAAATAACCGACGATTCTACTGCCGACCAGCTTCAGGAAGCCATTGGTCGCCGGGATAATCCCCGGAATACCGAGGAATTTGTTGTTCATCTCGACCAGCTTCCTGCCGCCGAAGATGCGCAGCATGAACGACGTATTGAGGTGCGTCACCGGAGACATTTCCGAAAGGCCGTAGCCTTCCATGATGCCGCCACTGCCGCCTTTCTTTTCGAATTCATCCTGAACGGCTTTGGGCAGAGGCGCCGAGCCGGATATTCCCAGAATGGTGATGCCCTTCAATTCCCCCTGCGTGAGTTTGAGAAATTGCGTGGGCACGCCCATCTGCAAAAGCGGACGGTATTTTTTGATCATTTTCACCATGATTTCCGTATCCCGGGCATCGGGAATCAATATCTGGTTGCAGCCCGTATAAATCATGCTGTGCATGACGCAGTGACCGTAGGAGTGAAAGAAAGGCACGCCCATCAGAACGGTCAGCACACCGTCCAGAAGCTTTTGCGCCTTGCCCATCGCGTTCGCGTTCTGGATGGCGTTCGCGTAAATGTTGCGGTGCGTGAGCATGCAGCCCTTGGGCAGACCCGTTGTCCCGCCCGTGAAGAGAATCAGTTCCAGATCTTTTTCCACGTCGAATTTAATCTCCGGCGGAGCGGGCGCTGTTCTTGAAATCAGTTCCGCCATCCAGTGAGCATTGTTAATGTCCAGTTTTTCATAGCGTTGCGGTTTGTTGAGAGAGTAATCGGCCAGCTTCGTGACAATAATATGCTTGATCTGAATTTTCTTTAAGATATCGCGGACGACATCGAGGTATTCATCCATGCAAATCAAGGCGTCGGGCGAACCCTCCTTGAATTTATGCTGCAGATGATCGGCAGGCTCCAGAGAACTGCTCGGAACATGCACAAGCCCCGCGCGGGAAATCGCGTAGTCGGCAATGATGAACTGGATGGATGTCGGCAGAAGCGTGGCAACCCGATCGCCTTTTTTCAATCCCATTTTGTGCAATGCCGTCGCCAGACGATCAACATGATCCTTAACTTCCGGATACGTCATCATGTAATCCATTTGAATCAGGCCCTGTTTCTTGAATTTTTCGGCAGCCTTTTTCAATGTGTCATACACGGGCTCATCTGGATAAGGTTTAAACGTTTCCGGTATTCCAAAAATGCTGTACTCTTTCAACCACGGTAACTTTGTTTTAGCCATAACTCCCCCCTATATATTTGTTTTTTTTTAAAATCGTTTCCAGCCCTCTTTGTAGCAACGCGGACAGCCGTGCCCGTTACTCCGGTTATAAACTTTTGTGCTCCACTCGTGGCCCCTCGCGCACCGCCACCATATCCTTTTATTGGAAAATGGCGTCACGTCATCGGGCGTCAGGTCGCCGTTTTTCCTGGAATGCCACTCGTCGGCCAGATTGGGCTTGACGGCGCGCAGGCAATTTTCACGGTTCACTTTCTGACCGGCGCAATAGGGACACCCCTGCCCGTTGCTCCGGTTACTGATTACAGCCGGCCATTCGTGGCCTTTTGGACATTGCCACCAAACTTTCTTATTGGAAAACGGGGTTACATCAGCCGGAGTCAGGCTTTCATTTTTTTCGACATGCCATTCGTTGGCTAGGGCGGGATTGCGGATTTGCAGACTATCCTTGATGTTGGGTTTGGTCATTATCGCAGCAGGCAAATCTCCAGGTTATTTTTTAGGACGCGAAG
>JASEHT010000354.1 GCA_030018675.1 Smithella sp. | reverse complement strand
TCGTTCTGGATTTTAGCTTTAAGTTCACCCTGCATTTTGGTAAGAATCGCCAGAATTTTCTTTCGTTCGCCCGCGGTAAAACGCAAAAGATTAACCTTATGGGTTAACGTCTCATCCATCAGCGCCAGCTCAGCTTTATTCATTCTCGTCTATCTCCGGCCTGGGAATCGGCGCGCTGGCTATCCGCTCCTGCTCTTCTTCAAACGTAATATCGTCCCGGATAATTTCGCCTTGCTTTAATTGATCAAATAAACTTTCCATAGATATTGCTCCCGCCTGCCATGATGCCACAAGAGCTGTAAGCGTCTGGGCGTCCATTTCAATCGGCATAAAGTCGCGGTTAATATTAATCGCCGCGTCCGGGTCTTTTACGCCCGCCCACTTGCTGAACGTTTTCAAGGCTTCCGTCAATCCGATACTGATTGTTTGCGCTATGCTGGCCAGAATTGAGCTTTCTCCAGCGCGATGAATTTGGGCTGTCTGCGCGGTTTCCGTGGCGCGTTTTTCGCTGGTCAATAAGCGTGCGCCCAGGATGGCCATTTGCTGCTCCATGCGTTCAATCGCCCTTTCAATCGCGCTGAGTCCCTGCCCCGTGAATTCAAGAAAAAAAGCCTTGGCTTGCGAATCCGGGAAAACCCATGCGGAAGAAGATCCTACGTATAGTTTATCTCCTACGTTATGCGGCGTATATCCCGTAACTATTGCGGTGGGCATGCCGCTAAAATGCAATCCGTGGGCATAATCGGCATTCGTCCGGTAATGTGCAAGATTCATGTCCACCAGGTCGATCAAGGGGGGCGCGTCTATGTCCGGCGTTGTGTCGTCCACTCCGATGATATAGAGCGGAATGTAATCAAGAGGCCTGCCGTTCATGAGGGGAAAAATATCTGGGCTTATTTGTTCGTCCTCTTTTTTTTCGTTGATGCGGAATATGCGTTGCCGATATATGCCGTTGAATAAATCCAAAACCCGGTAACGAATTTCTTTTTTATGTTCAAACTCGTTATCGGGAATATCAACATCCTCGGTCAATACCGCGAGCGATAATTTTCTTTTATTTTGAATCCGCGCGGTTTTCCAGTTTATGATGCTCTCCGTGAAATAAAACTGCATCGATGGGCGCAGGTTTAAGTTTTGAGCATCAGCCAAAGTTTTACCCGCAGCTGATTCCTGCGGATAATCGACGAGCACTCCTATGCGGCCAGATGTCAAAATCTCGATGGCGGCTTGCTGGGCCAGGATGTGCAGGCTCCGGCCATCCATCGTTATGTCGTCCAGGAGAAGAGCGATAGACGCGGTCACTTTGATTTGAGGCGGCTTGCGAAACATCATGCCGCTGAGGGCGTTTATTGTTTTCCAGGATGCGTTAAAAAATGAGGCCCGGAGTTTATAGGCATTATAATCGGAATCTGTCTGGTCTGTTAGTTTAGGCAGGTAGAGCACGCCCGCGGCTTTAATCGCATCCGTGCCCTCTGCGGCGTCCCGGCATCGCTTCCATCGGGCGGACATTTTGGAATATTGCGGATGTTCGGTGTCTACGATTGAGGCCATGTTAGTCTCCTTTTTATTCAATAATTACAAGGGGTTTTATATACAAAAAATTATTCTTTTTTCTTGACATCTTTTCTAATTGTCTGATATAATTAATTTATGAAAAATTTCTTTCGTTTTAAAAATCAATTTTTAAAATCTCTTCAAGAAGGGGAAAAAACGGTTACTTTACGTCCCTGGAAAAAATCTTTTCTAAAATTGTTACCTGAAGACAATTTGATTTTTGCCGTAGGAAATTATCGTAATCCTACGCTAATTAATGCCAAGTTAATAATGATCGAAAAATTTCCCGTGTCTGATTTTCTTCCTGAAAGAATTATTTCCGCTGATTGTTGTTCTGTCAATGAAATTTTTTCTTATATTAAATCCAAAAACGTCCCTTATTTCGCCGCTATTTGGTTTCGGGTTTTTTCATCAAAACGTTAATGTTCTTTTT
>JASEHT010000353.1 GCA_030018675.1 Smithella sp. | reverse complement strand
ATACCAGACTTTTCTCGATGGCGGCGGCGATTCGATCGCGCTGGTCACGTCCAGTTATGCGCCGAATCAGGGAGCGACAACGTTCTATGATGATTTCGCCATTCAACTGGATATGAAGGCTGGTGTGGGATTTCTCCCGCCCATCCAGCAGTAGAGAGAGTGCTGTTTAAAATCATAAGGCTGGCATCTAAAAAAAGATGTCAGCCTTCTTCGATGTTTATCGTGCTGTATCAGAACAGTGTTTGTGGCTTAACATTTGACTTTTTCGGTTTATATGCTATCGTCCGCCACACATTGCACAAAATGAAGTGATTATATACAGGAGGTTTCTGAGGTGAAAGTTTTCGTCAAAAAAGGGAGTCTTGTTGATGTAAAAAATCAGGCCATTATTCTGGCGCTGTGTGAAGACACGGGAAAGTTATCGGGAGTCGCGCTGGATATTGACAAAAAAACCGGCGGATTAATTTCCGAATTAATCGGCAACGGCGACTTTGAGGGGAAACCTTCGCAGATATCGGTCGTTTATACAAGAGCTTCGCTTCCGGCGAAAAGAATAGCCCTCGTCGGGCTGGGAAAACAGAACGAATTGAATCCTGAAAAACTGCGCGCGACTTATGCGTCAGCGCTACGTCATCTGCGCGGTATGAATATCAGCGAAGCGGCAACTTCTTTTTCATTGAATCTTCTTCCCGGGCAAAGCCGGCAGATGGTGCAGGCGGCGGTCGAGGGCGCGGTTCTGGGACTTTATCAGTACACGCCTTATAAGACCGTGGGACGCGATGAACTAAAAGACATGGCGGAGTTGAAAATCATGGCCGACGCGAAAGATTTCGACTTGATTGAGGACGAAGTCAAGAAGACGCTGATCATTACCGATGCCGTCTGTTTCGCGCGGGACCTTGTTTCCGCTCCCTCGAATGCCATGACGCCTTCCATCATGGCGCAAAAAGCGAAGGAAATTGCCCGCCGGAAAAAAGTCACCTGCAAGGTGTTTGATAAAGCCAAAATGAAAAAAATAGGGATGAACGCTCTTCTGGCCGTGGCATCCGGAAGCAACGAGGAGCCGAAGTTCATTATGCTGGAATACGCAGGCGGTAGAAAAAACGCGGCGCCGGTTGTACTGGTCGGCAAGGGACTGACGTTTGACAGCGGCGGAATTTCCATTAAGCCGTCGGAAAAAATGGACGAAATGAAATCGGATATGTCCGGCGGTGCGGCGGTGATGGGCGCCATCAGAGCTGCCGCGGATTTACAGATTCCGCTGAACATTGTCGCGCTGATTCCGGCCACGGAGAATCTTCCCAGCGGTACAGCCCTCAAACCGGGCGATATTATCAAATCCTATTCGGGGAAGACCATCGAGGTTCTGAACACCGATGCCGAAGGGCGTTTGATCCTGGCCGATGCGCTAGCCTACGCGTCGGTTTACAAGCCGGAAGCCGTTATCGATCTGGCCACGCTGACCGGCGCCTGCATTATCGCGTTGGGCGATGACGTGATCGGCATGATGGGAACGGATGACCAACTTAAAAAAGCCATCGAGGAATCCGCCCGGAATACCGAAGAACTGGTCTGGGAACTGCCCCTGTGGGAAATCTATCACGAGCTGATTAAGAGCGATATCGCCGATTATAAAAACGCTGCCGGGCGGCCGGCCGGAACGATTACCGCCGCCGCGTTTTTAAGCAAGTTTGTCGGCGATTACCCCTGGGTGCATCTGGATATTGCCGGTCCCGCCTGGACGACAAAAGACAAACCTTATATTCCCAAGGGAGCGTCGGGGGTCGGCGTCCGGCTGCTGGTGGATTTTCTGCGTCATCGCGCCCAAAATTAATCATGCCGTCCCTTCTGGAAATAAAAAATCTGGTCACGGTATTTGATACTGTCCGGGGAAGAATTAAAGCCGTTGACGGCGTTTCAATCACCATCGATCCAGGCGAAACACTGGGGATTGTAGGCGAATCGGGCTGCGGCAAAACCATGCTCGCCCTCTCCA
>JASEHT010000352.1 GCA_030018675.1 Smithella sp. | reverse complement strand
GCTTGTGTAAGCTTCCCTGAGATTGCAGCGTATTCTCCGCTCAAAGCCATCATGGTTTCGGCTTCTGCCTTTTTGCCGCTCAGGGCAAGCTCGGCGACACGAGCGGCGGTTTTGTGGAACTCGGCATGAAGTTCCTTTACTGTCTTGTAGTGCTGTGATGCCTTCTCTACTGATGTAAGCGTGTTGCCGTATAACCACTTCCCAAAGACACACTGGTTATCTTGCCGGATGGTTTCAACGGGCGTATCGGTTTTTCCTGCCTCAATAGCCATTTTAAGGCGTGTTTTCCACATTCCATGAGCACCAATTGCTTTGTCGAGTTCTTCAATGTTTGCCATGAGATGCCTCCTATGTTGATGAGTGGTCTAACGACAAGCATGTGCGGTGCGCTGATTACCAACGTTTACCAAAGCGTTTCCCGTTGGCGTCGGCGCGTTCTCGCATCCGCACCATGCATTTGTTGGACTAAGCCGCTTTGCGGCAGAGTTTTTAATATTTACTAAATTTTAGTTTTTTTTCAGCGACCGTCCTCGCAATAAAGAGCCTCCAGTGTTTTTATATTTACTGCGCAAACCAATAAAAATAAAACACAGAGGCCCAAAATGGAAAATATCTTACAAAATGTCGTCCAGGATCTTCAACTGGCCAGCTTCAGCCCCAGAACAGTCGAATCTTATTCCTATCATGTATGGAAATTCCTTGAGTATTTTAACAAAGATCCCAAAATGATCTCTGAAGACGAGATCAGACACTACTTTCTTTTCCTCAAAAATAAGAAAAAGCTATCGGGTTCCGCAAGCGCTCAAGCCATCTGTGAAATAAAATTTATGTTTCAAAAAACACTGGACATGGATTTTAAGGTTTTCGGCATCGTTAAAAATCCACGCGGCAAGAAACTGCCTGTCGTATTGACCCGTGAAGAAGTCCGTAAAGTTCTGAAATCCATCCGTGTTTTTAGACACCGCGCCTGCCTTACTTTGATTTATTCCTGCGGACTCAGGCTGCATGAAGCGGTCAGCATCGCTCCTGCCGATATTGATTCCAAACGCATGGTCGTACACATCAAAGACGGGAAAGGACGAAAGGACAGGATTATCCCATTGCCAACCTCGACGCTTAATATTTTAAGAAAACACTACAAAACACACCGCAACGAGAAGTTTATTTTCCCAGCGCCCGGCAGGGGAGGCTGTAAGGAAAGGACTTCTACTGAACCGCTTCCAGATTCCAGTATCCAAACAGTTCTTAAAAAAGCCCTGCGACAGGCCGGTATTATCAAAAATATTTCGGTGCATAACCTGAGGCATTCTTATGCAACCCATCTTTTGGAAGCTGGCATAGACATTAGAATCATACAACAATATCTTGGCCATAAATCCATCGCTTCCACCATGATTTACACGCACCTGACGCCGATCATCAGCGAAAATGTACATAAAAAAGTTGATAAATTAATGTCCGATCTATGGGAGTAAATATGCCAATAATCCAGGATATTTTCGCACAATACGGCGGCGCTTATCTCGAAAAGTATGGCAAGAAGATGCCGGCTATGCATAAAAAAGCGCTTAAGGCCATAATGAACTGCCGGAGCAAAAGCCTTGGCGGCGAGGTCTGGTATTGCAGCAAGTGCCAGGAATTTCACTACAGTTATCATTCCTGTCAAAACCGCCATTGCGTGGTCTGCCAGAATGATGACGCAGCAGACTGGATTTCAAAGAACAAGAAAATGATGCTGCCCTTCACTTATTTCCTGGCCACTTTTACGATGCCAGAAGAGTTAAGAAACCTGTGCCAATCCAATCAAAAGCTGTTTTATAATATTCTGTTCAGTTCGTCATCTGATGCAATCAAGCTACTTGCCAAAGATGAAAAATATCTGGGCGCCGATATCGGCATGATCGGCATTTTGCATACCTGGACGCGGGCGCTCATTTATCATGCGCATGTGCATTATCTCGTCCCGGGCGGCGGCATTGGCAATGATGGTAAAACGCTGCG
>JASEHT010000351.1 GCA_030018675.1 Smithella sp. | reverse complement strand
CTTCAATGAGGACATTGAATTTAGGTAGTAGTCAACCGCGGCCTGAATAGTAACAATCTTGGTGCCTTGGAGACGGAGTTTACCCCGAATGTATAGAGGGGTGGCTGAATAATTACACAAGAACAGGCTTTAGGCTTGCCCAAGCATCGAAAAAGCCTTGACACCAGCCTGTAATTGTATTATCATTTTGGTTAGTATGTGCCGGTAAAATTCTGTTCAGAACATGTTTTATGAACCGTCTGAATTTTAACGTAAAAAAAACCGTTGACTATTGGCTGAGGGGCGCGGAATATGATTTGGAAACCGCGCAGGCAATGCTAAAGGCAGGACGGTATCCGTACGCTTTGTTCATGGGCCATCTGGCCGTGGAAAAGCTTTTGAAGGCTTTGGCGGTCAAAAAGACCAAAGAACACGCGCCCTCTACCCATTCATTGCCGGTATTGGCGAAAAAATCAGAAGAAGAAATCCCCGAAGAAATGATCGGGCTTTTGGCGCGGTTCATGGAATTTTACAAGGAATCCCGATACCCGGAAGAAGAAATGAAATTTTATAAACGCTGCGCCGAAAAATTTACGGCTAAAAACATGGCGGAAATAGAGAGGGGGTACCAATGGATAAAAAGGAAGTTGTAAACGCAGTCAAAAAATATAAAAAAGCGCTGGCGGCTGAAGGCATCGCCGTCTCCAAAATGGTGCTTTACGGCTCTTACGCCAACGGGCGATTTCATAAGGACAGCGACATAGACTTGGCGGTAGTTTCCCCGGATTTCGGGAAAAACAGGCATGAAGAGGGGGTAAAATTATTCAGGCTGGCGTATGACATAGATCCCCGCATTGAGCCGGTTCCACTTTCCCTTAAAGCGTATGAAAAAGACACCTGGGTGCCGTTGGTTTATGAGATAAGAACCAAGGGCGTGGAAATTAAGGCATAGTCCTTCCCCGCATACTTTGCCGATCCAAACTCTCGGGAATTTACCCGCCTGCACAAGCGGATCCTGACCGAAATCGACCGGCGAAGGGCCAGAAGGATACAATATTCCCGCGCCCGAGGAGAAGTTCAACGCCGTGCTGTTGGCGGTATGAGCGGCTTTCCGGTCATCTCCGGCCAACAGCGCTTAAAAACGGGGGCAAGGACCTGATTTTCAAGCAATTCATAAGGAGTTCAAAAATGAAATTAAAAGTGGTGATCCACCAGGCCGAGGAGGGCGGCTACTGGGCCGAGGTTCCGGCCATACCCGGCTGCATGACCCAGGGCGAGACCATGCAGGAACTTCTGTTGAACCTGTATGATGCGGTGGAGGGTTGCCTGGGGGTTGACATGAAAACCCTGACCATCGGCGCCAGAGATACGGTGCTGGATATCGCCGTCTGACAATGAAGGCGATCAGCGGAAAGGTGGAAAGAATGCCGATGGTCGGCGCCATTTCATTGACATTCCCACAATATTTTGATAGCATATAGCCGGCTATCGGATAGAAAGGACGCAAGCATGACAAGCAAAGACATCGAAACGAAAATCGAACGCCTGCCGGATGACATCAAGAGAGAGGTGTACGATTACATCGAATTCCTGGCGAAAAAATACCGCCGCTCATGCGGAAAACCGGGAAAGATACAGTACCAATGGCAAGGCAGCCTGTCCGGGCTTAAAACAACAGCGGTTGATTTGCAGCATAAAGCCGGGGAGTGGCGGTAATGATCCTGGCCGACACCAATATTTTTCTGGAAATACTGTTGGACCAGGGCAAGAGCGGCGACTGCAAGGATTTTCTGGACAAGAACGCGGGCAAGATCGCCATATCCGATTTTACCCTGCACTCCATCGGCGTCATTCTTTTCAGAAACGGGAAGAAAGAAGAATTCGCCTTATTTTTGAAGGATGTTTTGCCTAAAGTGGAACTGACAAGCCTGCCCAAAAGCAATTATGAAAATGTAGTGGAAGCCGGCAAGGTTTATAATTTGGATTTTGACGATGCCTACCAGTGTGCGGTGGCCAGGCATTACGGGTATAAGCTGGCCACCATGGA
>JASEHT010000350.1 GCA_030018675.1 Smithella sp. | reverse complement strand
ATAAATGAGGGAATGTGAACTCAATGAAGACCAGCATATTGAATCAAAAAAGCGGAGCGGGCAGGAGTACTCATCTGGAAAAGCGAAGTCTGGATATTAATCATTGGACCACACGAAGGAATCGAAAAATAGAAAAGAAAGCGGAATATCAAATCTCATCATCTGTGAAGGAAGGAATTTTTGAAATCATCCTCACAGGCGAAGTAATAGAAAGCGCCGCTGAAAAGATATCCAATGAAGTGATCGCCATCATAGAAGAAAACAACATAAAGATTGTCTTGGCGGATGTCCGTGCCTTAAAGGGACGTTTTTTTACAGAAGCTTTTTTTTGTGTAAGAGATTATCCTGCCGATATTTATAGGATTAAAGTCGCCGTTGTGGACAATCCTCAAAACGCTAACTTCCAATCATTTCATGAAATTACAGCAAAGAAATCCGGTGTGTCGTTCAAACATTTTACCAATAAAGCTGCTGCGAGAGGTTGGCTTAAAGATAACAAATGATGATGAAGCATTATTTTAACACTTAGAGGGCAATCCGATGAAGGATAAATCACTCCGGGTATTAATGATTGAAGACTCGGAAGATGATGAACTGCTTTTAATCCGTGCGCTCAAAAAGGGCGGATACAATCCGGTTTGTGAACGGGTGTGCAGCTCTGCTGCAATGAAAAAAGCCCTTCAAGAGAAGCAATGGGACATTATCCTTTGCGATTATATGATGCCCGGATTTAATGCCCCTTCAGCCATTTATATATTGAAGGAAATAAACCTCGACATTCCTCTCATCGTTGTAACGGCAACGATTGGCGAAGAAACGGCCATCGAGTGTATGCGTTTCGGCGCCAAAGATTATGTCATGAAATCTAATTTGTCCCGTCTCTGCCCGTCTATATCCAGATCGCTGGAAGAGGCGGAAATTAAAAATAAACATAAGCAGGCGGAAGAGTTGCTGAAGGCTTCGGAAATCCGATACCGACGGCTTTTTGAGTCCGCGAAAGATGGTATTCTTATCCTGAATTGCGATACGGGAATCATTGTTGACGTTAATCCATTTCTGATCGAGTTGCTGGGTTACTCGCGGGAACAATTTATCGAAAAGGCTGTGTGGGAACTGGGACCCTTTAAGGATATTATTCCCAACCGGAACAAATTTCTGGAATTGCAGCGGCAGGAGTACATCCGTTACGATAATATGCCTTTGGAAACCATTGATGGACGGCTTGTTAATGTTGAATTCGTCAGCAATGTCTATGCAGAGGCCGACACCAATGTCATTCAGTGCAATATTCGCGACATGACCAAAAGAAAGGAAGCGTTGAGAGCGCTACAGGAGAGCGAAAGGAAATACCGGGAACTGAGCATCATCGATGACCTCACTCAGCTTTACAATTCCAGGCATTTTTACGCTCAGCTCAAAATAGAAACAGAGCGGTCGAACCGCTATGAACAGCCTTTGACCCTTCTGCTTATGGATATCGACAAATTCAAGGAGTTCAACGACACATACGGCCATGTTGATGGAGATAACGTGTTATCTCAATTCGGCAAGCTGTTGAAAGGATGCCTGCGCGAGACCGATTCCGCCTATCGTTATGGCGGCGAGGAATTTACAATCATATTGCCGATGACCACAATCGAAGATGGAATTATAATGGGGGAAAGAATACAATCTGAATTAACAGAAAAGGCTTTTTCCCCGGTGTTGGGTGAGAACGTTTTTATGACGGCGAGCATCGGTCTTGCACAGTACAAGCCCAACGAAGAGATGAAAGCGTTTGTTCGCCGGGTAGACAAAATCATGTATCAGGCGAAGAGTAAAGGGAGAGACAGGATTTATTCTGAGCCATAGCGTTAAAAACAGGTTAAAGATTGATTAACAGAGAATCCAGAAATCCAGAAGTCAGAAGTCAGAAGACAGAATAAAAAAAATAAGATGTTGTCCATTGCCCCTGGTGTAATTCGATGTGCACTGTCCTACGTCGCTACGCTCCTAGGATAGTTCGCTTTGAGATCCCATTCGGGAT
>JASEHT010000034.1 GCA_030018675.1 Smithella sp. | reverse complement strand
CGCCGAGCAAGTGGCGGCCACGGTCTGGAAAGCCGCCCGGCGCAAACGTCTTCACTGGGTGATGGACAGGCTTCACAATAGATTTTATTACAGGATTAAAAGCTTTGTTCCCTACCCGCTGGAAAAGTTCGTCCTGCGCAAGATGGCCGGATTATGATGAAGCAAATCGAGTCTAAAGGAAAAAACATGGCCATTGATAGTTTTATGGGCAAGGATTTGAAAGACTTTCGGCATGAGGATTTGATGAAACTCAACCGCACACAGATCATGGAGTTGTTCCTTCTGCTTGACGCTCCGTCCATGCAGGAGATGAAAGGCGAATACCGCGCGGCATTATTGGACAGCGGATACATCATCAATATGTTTCTGGCCAAATTATATCTTCATTTCACCTGGGGCGATTGGCAGCACAAGGCTTTTGAGCCGTTGAGTCAACAGCATGGTCAAGGCTACAATACCTTTATTACGACGCAGTTAAAACTTTATGAAAATTATTTTGTTGCAGTCGTCATGAAGATTTTGAGCGTCTTGCGTTCATTATTCCGGCTGAGCAATCCTCAGAGATTGGCGCGTATCATGCTCAATAAAACATCCATCGTTTCTTCGGTTTTCGATGGCCGCTCGTCATTTCAGTTGAGCTATCGGGATTACAACACCTTTTTCGCCAATACAATGAAAGATGAGGTGCGCAAGATGAACGACAATCTTTTTCTGGGCATAGGGAGGTTGACCGTTACTTTCGGGAAATTCAATCCGATGCCTTTCGTGCTCATCGGTCCGCCAGATCGGTGGGTCGGCCCCGATATTGAATACAGGGATAGCTAAATGAAAAAGAGAAAATTTAAGCACTGTAACAAAATAAATATATATCAAGATAAAAAAAATTAGGAGGCTTTAGATGAGAGATGTTTATATTATTGGCGTCGGCATGACGCCGTTCGGAAAACACATGGATAAAAACATGAAAACCCTGGCTGCAGAGGCGGTCAATGCTTCTCTGCAGCACGCGGGTCTGACCAAAGAAGCCATTCAGACCGCTGTAGTGGGTAATGCGTATCAGGGTATCGTCACCGGTCAGGAATCCATCCGCGGGCAGGTGGTGCTCCGGGCGATGGGCATAGGCGATATTCCGGTCACCAATGTTGAAAACGCCTGTTGTTCATCCGCGACAGCGCTCCAGGTTGCCTGGATGGATGTCGCCCTTGGACTTCATGATGTCGGGCTCGTCCTGGGCATGGAGAAGATGTACATGGAGGACCGGGAAAAGCGGCTCAAACTGTATTCATCATCGGCCGACGTCGAGGTTGTGGAGATGTTCGTCAAGGCGATGAAAGAAGACACCGAACGCCGGCGAAAGGAAGCAGAGAAGAACGCAGCAAACAGCGGCGAGAAAAAAAAGGAGAAGGTCGAGGGCAGCGCCTTCATGGAAATCTACGCCACGGCGGCGAGACTGCACATGGAACATCATGGCATTACCCAGCGCCAGCTTGCAGTCATCAGCGCCAAGAACCACGCTCACAGCGTGCATAATCCCTACGCTCAGTACCGCACAAGCTTCACTGTTGACGAGGTCCTGGCCGCACCCACAGTTGCCTTTCCGCTGACCCGTCCCATGTGCTCGCCGGTGGGCGACGGCGCCGCGGCTTTGATTGTCTGCTCGAAGGACTACGTGAAAAAAATCGGCGCGAAAAAACCGGTGAAGATATTGGCCACCGTTCTTGGCGGAGGCGTGGATAGAGACTTCTTTGCGCCGGACATCGGAGAGCGCCTTTCGAAAGTAGCATACGAAACGGCTGGCGTCGGCCCTGAAGATATCGATGTGGCCGAGGTTCATGACGCAACCGCTTTCGGCGAACTTCGCGCCTCCGAGGATATGGGATTCTGTAAGATGGGCGAGGGAGGAATCTTTGCCGAACAGGGTCATACCACCATTGGCGGAAAGATTCCCATCAACCCCTCCGGCGGCTTGGAATCCAAAGGACATCCGGTCGGGGCGACAGGCGCAGGTCAGATTGCCGAGCTGGTGTGGCAGCTTCGCGGTGAAGCTGGTAAGCGCCAGGTGGAAGGAGCCCGTATTGCTCTTGCGGAAAACGGCGGAGGGAATATCGGTGTGGAAGAGGCAGCCATGGTTATTACTATTCTCCAGGCGGATTTCTAAAGGTCTATGTGTGTTAATGCTGTAACATAAGTTCGTTATAAAAATGATGTATGGAGAGAGACATGTCCAGTGAGTTTAAAGAATTTCCTTTATTTAAATCGTTATGGCTGACGGTGAAAGAGCCGGATAAAGTTGCTCTAATAATCGCCAATGATGATGGAAGCGACGAACGAATAACCTACGCGGGAATTTTTGAGAATACCAATAGAGTATCCCGTGTTTTGATCAAAGCCGGAGTGGGTGTAGGAGATACCTTTGCCGTTATTATGAGAAATCACCCCGAGTTCCTCTACAGTCTCTCCGCCGCGCTGTCGTTGGGCGCAATTATGGTGCCCGTTGATCCACGCTCTAAGGGCGCGAAGCTGACCTTTCAGATAAGAAATACCAAATGCAAGGGCATCATTGTTTCCGATGAATTTATCGGCAGTATCAAAGAAATTGAAAGTGACATACGGGACGTTCCTGTTATTGGAGTGACTTATAAAAAGCATCATAGAATTCCCGTGGATTCCGCGTACCCGGCGCTCAATGAAATACTCAGCCGTGAAAGCGGTTCTCTTCCTGATAAGGCACTGCCTATGAAATTGAGTCGTCCCCTTCAGGTTATTCATACATCGGGCACCACCGGCGATCCCAAAGGAGTTATACTGCGGGGAGGGCGCCTGCGCGATTCCGCCATCCTGGGAAAACTGATTTACAAATACAAGAGCGATGACATTTTATACAACGGACTTTCCATGACGCACGGAAACTGCCAGTCGGTCACCCTGCTTCCGGCTCTTTCCAAAGGCATAACCGCCGTCATCGGAGAAAAATTCACTAAAAGCCGAATCTGGGATATCTGCCGCAAATACGGCTGCACTTCTTTTTCATCGCTGGGCGGCATGATGGCCGGAATTTACAACGAACCTCCCAAGCCCAATGACGCGGATAATCCGGTGCGTGTGGTGGTCAGCGCCGGAACACCGGCCGCCATCTGGGAGGATTTTGAAAAACGCTTCAACGTGAAAATACATGAGTGGTACGCGGCAGTAGAGGGAGGGCTTGCCCACAAGCCGCCGGGCAAAGGTCCCATCGGCTCATTCGGCAAACCCAACTTTTTTATTTACCGTATGAAGATCGTTGATGAGAACGATAAGGAGGTTGGGCCGTTCGTCAAAGGCGAACTGATCAGCAAAATGACGTTTCGTCCGACAAAGGTGGATTATTTCGGCAAGAAAAAGGAATCCGACGAAAAAACAAAAGGCGGCTGGCTGCGCAGCGGCGACATCTGTCACAAGGATGATAAAGGATTCCTTTTCTTTGATTTCCGAAAAGGAGGCGGGCTGCGCCGGCAGGGTGATTTCATCCAGCCTGATTATGTCGAGAAAATAATCGGTGAGCACGAAAGTGTTTCCGAAGTCTGCGTTTACGGAGTTCCGGCTTCATCGGGAGCGCCCGGTGAGAGCGATCTGGTAGCTGCTGTCGCGCCGCTTTCCGGTAAAAAGATAGATGCTGATTCTCTGATAAGTCTTTGCAAGAAGAAACTCGAAGGCAATTCCATTCCATCATACTTTCAGATTGTTGATGAAATTCCGAAGACGATTACGGAAAAGGCTCTGGACAGGGTTCTTAGAGAGCAATTCAAACCGGACGCGCCCAATGTTGTAGATGTTCAGAAATTAATATCAAAAAAATGATCCATGTCAATAAGGAGGGAATATGTCCGCCATTGATGAAGTTTCCCCGTTGGGAATTTACAAAGAAGGCATGCCGTGGAATCCGGTGGAAAAGGTTATTATGGAAAGACGGAGCGTGCGGCGATTTAAAAAGGAGCCGCTGCCGGACAATGTGATTCGGAGAATTCTGGAGTCCGCGCGATTTGCACCGACCGCGGGCAATGGCCAGCCCTGGAAATTCATCGTCGTCAAGAGTCCGGAAATCATCGCCGAAATGGAGCGCGATGCGGCGCGTATTTCGAAATTCTTCATGTTCTTTTACGGCTATACCATGTTCAAGGGGTTCCGGAGGCTTGTCTCCAAGCTCATGGCCAACTTCAGCGTGATGCGATTATTCAGCAATGAATTCCTCCCGCAGCCGTTTTTCGCCATGACACAGGCGGCGGAAAATCAGACGGTTTATTATCAAAGCGCTCCTGTTGTGATTATCATTTTGGAGGATAAAAGAGGCGTTGCCAATCCCAGCGTGGATGTTGGCATCGCCGGGGAGCATATCGTGCTGGCCGCGCACAGTCTAGGCGTGGGCGCATGCTGGATGGGTTTTTCAAAGTTGCTGACGTACTATCCGAAGTGGCGGAAGAAATTCGGCCTTAATAAATATCCCTACCGGTTCGGCAACAGCATTTGTCTGGGATATCCGGCTTACAAGGCGGATAAGGAGGTGCCCAGAGAAGTTCAAATCGTCGAATGGCATGAGGGAAGCATGAACGGCCAGCCCCGATTCGAAAGGCAGGGTGAATAAAATGAAATATTTTACTTTATATGAAAAATACAAAATTCCCACCTATGATAACCCCGATCAGATTCAGTCGGCGGAAATTGTTTTCGACCATGAAAAATGCAGCCAGTGCGGTTTGTGCATCACGGCGTGTGCGTGGGGTGCGATCGTGACGGATTCGTGTAACCGCGCAGATATCATGACCGGGAAATTCAAGGGGAAAACGGGTTTGCCGCGAGTGAAAAAAACAGCAAACGACAAGGTAAAGATTTGCATGGGATGCCTGACGTGCATGGCTGCCTGTCCTAACGCGGCTATTTCGATCACAAAAAGTTTTCGTCCGGCTTACCGCCTGACGAAGATATGCCAGGCGCCGGAAATGACGTATCCGAAGCATTATTAAAAAAGCGAATGAAGAAGCTCCATTGATAAACAAAGGATTAAAAACATGAAAAAATTAAAGGCTGACTTTTTCAGCAAAGGAATCCGCTGTGACGGTGATTTATATCTTCCCGAAGGCGTGAAAAATCCGCCGGTTGTGATAATGGCGCACGGTTTGTCAGCGGTGAAGGCGTTCCGGCTTCCGGCATTCGCCGAGCGGTTTGTGGAAAAAGGAATGGCGACTTTTCTTTTTGACTACCGCACCTTTGGCCAAAGCGACGGCGAACCGAGGCATGTGGTCAATCCTTTTCATCATGTTCAGGACTGGCTGGCGGCCATTGCCCATGTCCGAAACTTGCCTGAAGTCGATGCGTCCAGGATCGCCTTGTGGGGAACATCTTTTTCCGGCGGACACGTCATCCTTGCCGCGACAAAAGATGCCGGAATAAAGGCGGTGGTGTCGCAGGGGCCTTTTGTCAGTGGTTTTTCATCAATCAGAATGAGAAGCATTTCAGATATAATTCTTGCGACAGTTTATGGGATGACGGACTATATAAAGACTGCGTTTCTTTTACCGCCGCATTATTCTCCGGCGATTGCGCAGCCGGGGACTTTTGCGGCCATGAATTCCGAGGAAAGTTATCCCGGTTTCCGTTCAATCATTCCCGAAGGTTCAAAATGGGAAAACAAGATGACTTCCAGGGCGTTCATTCTGATGGCGTTTTATTACCCCGTTTATTATGCAAAAAAAGTTAAAGCTCCCGTCCTGCTCATCGGCGGGAAAAACGACTCGCTTGTTCCTTTTTCAGTAGTGAAAAAGACAGCAGAGAGATTGCCTAATTGCGAGTTTGTCGCTCTGGAGACCAACCATTTCGAACCGTATACAGGAGCGCGTTTCGAGCAATCCATAAAAATACAGATCGATTTTCTGGGAAGAAAATTATTGGGAAAGAAAGTTTAATCTCTATGGGTTAAATTCCCCATCGTTTGCGATGGTTGTTCATACCCGTGATCTATACCTTTCAGGTAGAATAGCCGCTTTTTCTCCTATCTGCAAGATATCTAATTCAAAATTGTCGCGATAACTTTCTGCCGTAGAGAGAAATTCCTTAAAGCCCGCCGTGGGCAGAATTCGCATCTTTTTTTCCAGCGATACAAAAAAATTATCAAAGTGGATGGGAATTAAACATTTCGCGCCGAGTTTAACCGGTATATTCTGCAGATAGTTATGCGTGTCGCCCCGGCCGATGATTCCCAGCAATACAACATCGGCTTTGATTCCATCATACATTCCGGGAATCAATCCTGCACTGCCGTGATGAACGATGGCGCCGGAAGGATGCGATATCAGAATCGAAAACGTCTGCCCCAGTTTGTAATTTTTTGCCGACTGGGGACCGATGAGCGGTTTGTCGATCTTTCCGGGGTATGGTACCCGGCCCAGAAATGCCGGTCCGTGAGCGCTTTCAATAAATCGGAGCGAGAAGGTGCCGATGTTCATGGTATCGTTATGATGAACGATTTGAAGAAGATTTTCCGCCATGCCGGCTCCCCGGCCGACGTTGATGGTGCTTTCCGACCCCAGCAGCACAGCGTCCGTTTCCATCGCGAAATATGGTGCATCGGCTAAATGATCGAAGTGGGAATGGCTGACAGCAACCGCCTTAATAATTTCTTTCCCCAGGCTGGCCTTCCAGTTTTTTATCGCCTCTTGGTCAGGCCGCAGCCGGGCACCGAAGGCAACTTGAAAAATACCGAAGCGGCTGACATAGGGATCGATCAGGATGCCCGTTTCGCTGTCCGAAATCAAAACACCAGCAGTTCCCATCCACGTGATGCTGACTTCATTATTTTTTGCCGCCATGTTTCGCTCTGCCTTTCACGCTGTCGGCTGGAAAAAAATTATCATTCCTGCACGCTGGTTTTATCGGAAGAACGGTTGCTTTGAATCAGTTTGCTGCGGGCAACCTGGCGTTGCGCAATCAGGATATCCCGGTACTGGTCCACATCCAAGAGCATGGTTTTGTCGGCGTTCATGAGAAAATCCATCAGCAGAGACTTTTTGGTAATAATGAAGTGCTCCATGTCTTCTTTGTTGACGCCGTCATGGTAAATGCGAAGCATATTCCGGCGCAGCGGCCGCGATGAATTGAACAAAAGCATCAGCACCATGTTGTTGACCGCCTGGGCGATCATATCCTGCTCGTCGAGCCACAGTTCAATCAGCGCATCCCGGTTATCCAGATTATTCAACTCGCTATCCATCAAGTCGGATAGCGCCTTGAGATCGCGGGCGGAGGCGCGCTGCGAGGCCAGCTTCAGCATTTCCGGGAACATGATAATCCACCACTCCCAGACCTCATCGATGACAAACATATCCGCGGCGAGTTCGTTTTCGAGGGTTTCATTTCTGGAAAAAAGTGTTCGTAAAAAATCGATGCCGGCATTTTTTAAAAAGTCTTTTACGTAAATGCCGTCTCCGGGACGAATGTCCAGTAATTCCATCGCCTCCAACTGCTTTAAAGCGACGCGCAGAGACGTTCTGTCCACGTTCATGGAATCGGCTAGATCCCGTTCCGACGGAAGTTTCTGTCCGGCCTTCAATTTTTGAAAAAAAATGTCGCGCATGAGGGAAGTGGAGATTCTTTGATGTGCTTGTTGATTGGCCATGCTGTTTTGCCAACCTCCTGAGATTATTTAAACTGTCTGCTTTTATTATGGATTTATTTCTTGACAAAATCAAGACCAAAATATATACATTGGTTTAACCAATGGTATAAATAGATAATCCAACGAATAGGGGTTCAATGTCATGAGAGAAGTGTATGTTGTTGCTGCTCACACCGTTAAATTCGGGAAGTATATTGATAAAAGCATTAAAGACCTTACCGCCGATACCGTGATGCCGTGTCTTAAAGAAGCCAATCTTGATAAAAAAGATATCCAGGCGCTTTGGTTTTCCAACTCCGGCTGGGGATACAACAAAGGACAGGATTGTATTCGAGGACAGGTGGCCCTCAGACCGCTCGGAATAGAATCCATTCCCATGACGAATGTTGAAAACGCCTGTGCCGGCGGGTCAACGGCTTTTCATCACGCCTGGCTGGGTGTTGCGAGCGGCCTTTACGATATGACGATGGCTGTGGGTGCAGAAAAACTCTACGACCACAATAAAATGAAAGTGTTTGCGGGTTTCTTGGGCGGTCTTGATATTGAAAACATTGCCGATATTATCGCGAACATTTCTTTCTACGGCATGACCGAACAGGATAAAAAAGACATGCAGACGCATGTGGCCAAGTATGCTACGCTGGTCAAAAAAGACAAAGCAAGAAAAAAGAGAAGAACAACCGTTAAAGATCGTTTCAACGAATACTGGGATATGTTCAAAGTGTTTGTCCGCTTGAGCGATGCCGTTGGTACGGATACGGTAAAGCAAATGAGGAAATTATTCACCGGCGATCATTCACCGTTTATGGACGTATACGGATTTGCCGCCCGTCAGCATATGAAAAAGTTCGGCTCCACCATCGAACAGCTTGCCCTGATTGCGTCGAAAAATCATTTCCACTCATCACTGAATTCCAACGCACAATATAATTTCACCGTTTCCCCCGAACAGGTGTTGGCGGATCGCATCGTCACCTGGCCGCTGACCCGCGCCATGTGCGCGCCGATCGGCGACGGCTCTGCTTCGGCTATTCTGTGCGACGGCGAGACAGTCAAAAAACTGGGTCTTTCTTCGCAGGCGGTCAAAGTAAGAGCATCGGTTCTCGGTTCCGGCCGGGAACGCTCTTTTGATGACACGGATATTGGCGAACGGCTGAGTAAAATCGCCTATGAAAAAGCAGGTCTTGGTCCGGAAGACATGCATTTTGCCGAGGTTCACGATGCGAGCGCCTACGGAGAACTCCATCAGGCGGAAGCCCTGGGTTTTTGCAAAGAAGGAGAAGGCGGACGCTTTGCCGAAAGCGGCGCCACCAAACTGGGCGGCAAAGTTCCGATTAATGTCAGCGGAGGTCTGGAGTCGCGCGGTCATCCTATTGGCGCGTCCGGGCTGGCGCAGATTCATGAACTCGTCACCCAGCTTCGCGGCCATGGCGGGAAACGTCAGGTCGAGGGTGCGAAAATCGCCATCGCGGAAAACGGCGGCGGCGCGCTGGGACAGGAAGAGGCTGCTATGTGCATTCACATCCTGGAAGCGCCTTCGAAATAATATTTTCTCAAGCAGTGGGAGAGGGAATGGCCATCGAAAGAAGCGGTTTACAACGTAGTCTGAGAATTGCCGAAATCGGCAAGGATGTTGTCAAAACACTCGGTCGGTTTATCAAGGAAGAGATTTCCCGCGGTACATTCATTAAAAATCTTGACGGTCTCGGCAAGATTAAAATACCCGTGGATATGTCCTGGGCCGCGCTGCTTGAAGAACGTGCCGCTCAGGTTCCCGATAAGACCTTCCTGCTTTATGAGGATGAACGGTTTACCTACCGCCAGATGGATCAGAACGCCAATAAGGCGGCGAATCTGCTCAAGTCGTTCGGTGGAGGCAAGGGCAAAGGCCTTGGCATCTTCATGAAAAATTCACCGCGGTATCTGGATATATTTTTCGGCGCGCAGAAAATAGGAATGTACTTGGTTCCTCTCAATCCGGAGCTCAAAGGAGACGGCCTGCAATATGTCATCGACCATAGTGATGTGGAATTTCTTGTCGTTGATGGCGAACTTTTTGAGACGTTTGAAATGGTCAAGCAAGACCTTCCCAAATTAAAGCACGTATTTATTAATGATATCGAACCGGATGCGATCAATATCAAAGTCCCCTTCGGCATAAAAAAACTGAGTGCGGCAAAGGAATATCCGGATAATAATCCCGGCGTCGGATACAATCTCGAAGACAGGTGTTTAATTATGTATACGTCCGGCACCACGGGAAGAGCCAAGGGCGTTGTCTATCGTTACGGCCGTTCCAGCGTGAAGAAACTTTCTTTGCTTTCCGGTTTATTTGTCAAACCGGATGATGTTTATTACACTGCCATGCAGTTGTGCCACGGCAACGCCATGTTCCTGACCGTCACGTTTTCTCTGGCCGGCAGAGGTACTGTGGCTCTGGCCAGAAAATTTTCCGCCAGTAAATTCTGGGAGGATATTCGTCGGCACAAGGTAACGATATTTAATGTGATCGGTTCCATGGTGCCGATTCTGATGAAACAGCCGCCCAGTCCGCTTGATTCACAGAACAATGTTCGCTTCGTGCTTTCTGCGGCCTGCCCCGCCGATATGTGGGAAGCCTTCGAAAAAAGATTCGGTGTGACCATTTATGAAGGTTACGGCGCGGTGGATGGCGGCGGCAAGGTGATTATGAATCTCGGCACCGGTCCGGTCGGCTCCATCGGAAAGCCTTCTAAACGTTTCGGCGAAATCCGTCTTATTGATTCAGAAGGCAAGGATGTAAAACCCGGAGAACCCGGAGAACTTGTTTTCGTCCTGGGACAGAAAAAGAGTTCCGGAAAGAAAAAAAGCTCCGGCGATGGTGTTGAATATTACAAAAATGAGAAGGCCACCGGCGAAAAGAACAAAGACGGTCTTCTGTATACAGGCGATCTTCTCCGTAGTGATGAAAAGGGATATCTTTATTTTGTCGGTCGCAATACCGAAAGTATGCGCAAAGGCGGTGAGAATGTCAGCGCGTTTGAAGTGGAACATGTGATTATGGATCATCCGGCTGTGGAAGAAGTGGCCGTTTACGCGGTTCCTTCAGAAATGGCCGAAGATGAAATTATGGCCTCCGTTAAATTGGTTGAAGGTATGACGCTGGATCCGAAGGATTTGATTGTTTTTCTGAAAGACCGTTTAGCCAAGTACGCTGTGCCGCGCTACATTCGCATTGTCAAAGAATTTCCCATGACCAATTCCTTCAGGGTCGTGAAAAAAGAACTCGAAAATACCGGTGTTACGTCGGATACTTTTGACGCTCAGAAAAAGTGATTTCGGTTTACATCGGGTTGTTGAAAAATTTCCTCAACGGCTGATCTGACCGCTTGTCTTGCGAGACACCGCCGGGGAAACCATGACTATTCAGAAACAAATTAAACGCATAGAGGTGTGTTGATGGAGCTGAACAGAAAATTCCCTGAAAAAAGAGTCGTTATAACGGGGGCGGGCAGCGGTCTGGGAAGGGCGCTGGCGCTGGAATTCGCGAAAAGAAAATGGAATATTGCCATTGCGGAAATCAATGATACGCGCGCCAAAGAAACGGCGGAAATGGTGGAGAAAGAGGGCGGAAAAGCCCTGACGATACACTGCGACGTAACCACGCCCGCTGATTTGGACAATGTTTTGAAAAAAGTCCTGGAAGAATGGCAGGGCGTGGATATTCTAATTAACAACGCCGGTGTGGCCTCAGCCGGATGGTTTGAAAAGATTCCGCTGGAAAAATGGGACTGGATTATCGGGCTCAACACCAACAGCATCATTCACGGATGCCGCTCTTTCATCCCGTATTTTAAAGAGCGCAAAGCGGGATATATTGTCAACGTGGCCTCCAACGCCGGTATCGCTTCGCTGCCGGAGATGGCCAGTTACAACGCGACCAAGGCCGCGGCGATATCCCTTACAGAAACATTGAGGATCGAGCTTGCGGCATCCAATATCGGCGTATCCGTTGTATGCCCGACGTTTTTCAAGACGAACCTGATGGATCAGTTCTCTTCACCGGATGAGCGCCAGCGAAAACTCGCCGATACATTCTTCGGGAATGCCAAGACAACATCTGAGAAGGTTGCGAGGCATACCATCCAATCCATCGAGAAAAATCGATTTTACATCATTACCCAGAAAGACGGCCGTAACATTTGGCGAATGAAGCGCTTTGCTCCGGAACTCTACTTTAAAATATTCGGGATTGTCTACAAAACAGGATTTTTTGACCGGCATCTTGTCCGGTTATTGAAGGTTCTGAATATTGTCGGATAAAAAAGAGAATATGAGTAAAGGCAATGAAGAGTTTTCCCCCGGGTTTGTCGTCCGGATGAAATGTCCGATAAATAATCTTTACACAGCGATAGGTTCGTTGTAAACATTCTTTGCCCGAAATTCCCGGAATATTAAGGATATTTTATGAAAAGCGATATCATGGATAAAGTCCGCACGTATGTATCAGATGAAAATGTTTTAATGGGCGCCGCGTCCGCAGATGAGCTTAATGCCTCGGCGCCGGAGGGATTCCGCCCGAAAGATTTATTGCCCGCTGCGAAAACGGTATTGGTTTTTGCCCAGCCTCTGCCGCTGGCTGTTTTTCAGGTTCCGGGAGAGAACAATGCTTTTTATCAGAGATCTTCATATACGCACTATCTGATCATGGATAAACTGGCCAATGATTTAAGTCTGATGCTTCAGCAGGCAGGATATCGGTCGCTCCCCATTCCATCGTATAGCCCGTTGAGATTTTACCAAGGTGAACCCCGCGGCATTATCAGTCTCAAACATGCGGCGGTGCAAGCCGGCTTGGGTAAGATGGGACGCAATACCCTGCTGATTAACCGTGCACATGGAAACGTGATGCGGTTGGGAGCGCTGGCGACGGAAATGGTGTGGCCTGAATATCCTTCGGTCACCGGAAAAAGTCTCTGTCCCGACAATTGCCGGTTTTGCGAAGAGGCCTGCCCGGTTGGCGCACTCAAGGACGGTAATATTGACAAAATGAAATGCATGGGCAATTGCATCAAACATATTCTGTTACCGCCGAAATTCATGCTGCCTTTGATGAAACGCACTGTCGCGGCAAGCAAAATGATGACAAAATTCATGGAACTCACGTCGCTCAATTTTTTTGAAACCTATGCCATCGGCTGTGCCGCCTGCCTGAAAGCCTGCATCCATTTCCCCGGGAGCCAGGCGAGAAAAACATTCAATGTAGATCGTTTTTAATTTGTTTATCAAATTCAATATTCCATTGACTTAAAAAAAGGTTGTTTTTATACTCAAACCCGATATCGGGAAAGCTGCTGAAAATAATGCCTCCCCATCAGCTTGATAGAAAAGTTGATTATAATCCGGAATAGCGTTGCGGCAATTATGCGTAGATTGCTGATATCTAGAACGGAAAATGATCAGTAATTTCAATAAGCTATTTTAGAAGAGAGAAACCGATGAAAAAAATTAATCTTAAAACGATAATCAGAAAATTTCTCTGGTTCGTAAATTTCAGCACCATGATCAAAGCGACAATGCACTGGCTTTGGTTCCGGCGAAACAGGACTTTTTTCATTTTTGAAGGCCGTGAGTATACATACAAGGATGTCTATGAACTGTCCCGGCGATACGCCAGGTTTTTCTTAAGCCAGAGAAAAAAACTGGTCGATGGCGGCAAACTGGACAAAAACGAGCGTCTTTCCTTCGGTGTTTATATGGACAACAATCCGGAGTTTCTTTTTGCTTCATTCGGAGCGGGTCTGAGCAATTCTGTTTTGTTCGCCATCAATTCCGGATTTCGCGGCGAGACGCTGGCTAAGGTCATGGATCAGGCCCGGATAAACTTTCTGATCATCAACGAGAACACACTCAAAGAAGTGGATTCGATTATCAATAATGTCGAAGTCATCGGACGGGAAGACGTCTATTTTGTCGGCGATAAAAAAGACTTCGCGTCAACGGAATTTCATCCCTTGGAAGACGCGGTTGGCAATGCTCAGAAGGTTGAAGTCTCCGCGAATGATAGGGTGAAGGTGGATAATTTCAGTCCAGTGATCGTGATCTACACTTCCGGCACGTCGGGGCTTCCCAAGGGCGTGCCGTGTACGCATATTAAACTGTTCGGCGCCGGTTTCGTGGTGCAATCAGCGGTTCGCCTCAACAAAAACGACCGCGGCTACATTTCCATGCCCCTGTTTCATTCCAATGCCTGGTATATCGGCATTCTTCCGCAGATGATCGTGGGCGGAAGTTTTGTGTTGAAGCGGCGTTTTTCCGCCAGCGCTTTTGAAGAAGATATGCTGACGTACGGCGTGACGTTCCTGAATTATGTCGGTCAGCCGCTACATTACATCATTGACGCGCTGGAGCGCAAATACGGCAGCGGAGAAGCCATCAAAGCCGCTCTGGCCGCGCATCCGCGGAATAAATTCCGCAAAGCTTACGGCAACGGCGCTACCGTTACCGACCGCATCAAGCTCAAACGCTATCTGGGCATGGAACATATTTATGAAATATATGGCTCGACGGAAGCCGTCATCACGACCGCGAACCTGCCGGGCGATCCGGTGGATTCGGTCGGGCAGGTCGATTCCTCCATCCGCATACTGAATGAAGAAGACAAGGAATGCGAGCCGGGAAGTATTGATGCCAACGGCGCGCTTACCAATTATGACAAAGCCGTGGGTGAAATCTGCCGCAAGGTTGGAGAAAATAATCTAAGGTTTGAGGGATATTTCGGCAATGCGGGGGCGACCAATCAGAAATTCCGCAACGGCTGGTATCACTCCGGTGATTTAGGACACGTCAGAATCGTCAACGGCAAGCGTTATATGTTTTTCAACGGACGCACCGATGACTGGATCCGCAAGGATGGGGAGAATTTCTCCGCGGAAAATGTTCTGAATTTCGCGCAGAATATTCCTTGTGTGGATTGCGCCATCGCTTACGGCGCTCCCTGCGAGGTTGCCGATGAAAAAGTTATGATAACGGTGCAGCTTAAAGACGGCGCCGATTTTAACCCTGATGAAATCTATCAGTGGTTTATCAAGCAGCAAAAAGAAGGCGGGATGGATCCCAAGTGGATGCCCGATTACATACGTGTCATTGACAAATTCACCGTGACGGATACGCAGAAAATAATCGTCAGACCGTTCAAGCGTGAAAATTTCAATCTTGAAAATCTTCCCGCTATGCGCATTTATTTCCGCCGGCGCGGTGATAATACCTATCATCCGCTGACCCCTGAGGAATTCAGGAAGATCAAGAAAGAATTTGCAGTGAACGGTCGAGAAGCCATTTTGACCTCAGGCTAAGCTTGCTGAACGCAGGCGCGAAAAATCTCTGGGTTTTGTCGCTCCAAGACGTTTAATGAACATTTTTAAAAGGAGGATAAAAGATGTTCAGAAAAATATTTGTCGTAATTTTTGTCCTGCTTTTTGGATTTTCTTTGAGCAAGGCGGCTGATTCAATAAAGCTTCCCGCCCCGCAACTGGATGGCGGAAAATCCTTGATGCAGGCGTTGAAGGAAAGAAGGTCAGAGCGCTCTTTCAGTCCGAAAAAAATTCCGGTAAATGTTCTTTCCAATATGCTTTGGGCGGCATGCGGCATTAATCGTCCTGACGCGGGGAAACGTACCGCGCCATCAGCGATGAATCGTCAGAGTATTCATATCTATGTGGCGCTTCAGGAGGGATTGTTTTTATACGATGCGAAAACGCATGTTTTAAAGCCGATTATCAGCCAAGATATTCGCGCTTTGACTGGCAAACAGTCCTTCGTCGCCCAGGCGCCGTTGACGTTGATTTACGTGGCCGATTTTAAAAAAATGGGAAATATTTCCGACGATGAAAAAAATTTCTATGCCGCAACGGATACGGGTTTCATCAGCCAGAATGTTTATCTTTTTTGCGCAGCGGAAGGATTGGGCACCGTAGTCAGAGGTTCGATTGACAAGGATGCGCTGGCAAAAACAATGAAGCTCGGCGATCATCAAAAAATTGTTCTGGCGCAGTCGGTGGGATATCCGAAGGAATAATGTTACTTAGCAAGCAGAGAAAGCACAGAATAGGGACCGATTGATTCGAGAAGCGAAGGCCTTCTCCCCAATCATATTCTGTTCGTGGTGAAGAAGTCCTTAACGGTATCAACGTTTGGCGAGGCAAGACAACGACGATCCGGATTTTGTTGTTGGTCAGTTCTTCGATTGGAGATCTTGAAAAAAATTTGCTCAAGGCGAATCAAAACGAGTATTTATTAACCCATGATAATTTTTTTGAATTTTGCCACACAACGATTAATTTATTCACATGAAAATATTTAATATATATCAATCATTGGTAAAACAAAATTTTTTGGAAAAAGTATTAATTATCGGACTGGCCTTACGTGTTATTGTTTACCTTTTCCTGTCTCCATTTAATAATGACCCTCATTATGAAATAATCCAACACATATTTTACATGAAAGAGATTCCATTAGCCCATCAATATGATCAGGCATATCATCCACCATTGTATTACATAATAGCTTCACTTTTTTTGAATTTTGGTAATGAGAAGGCCGTTCAATTCTTTTCGTTTATTCTGTCGTCATTGACTCTTTTTATAATTTATCTAACAATAAACAAACTTGATTTTATTCAGCCGATATCAATAAAAATTATCTGCTTGCTTGTTGCGGCGTTCTTGCCGCCGTTTGTTGTTTTTGGCCTCTATATTTCCAATGATACCCTCTCATATCTCATTGGAGCATCATTGTTTTTACAAATCTATAACTATATCAATAAACCAACGATAATTAACGGCATGTTTCTTGCCGTTTTGCTGGGAGTTGGTTTGTTAACCAAAGCAACGCTGATTGCATTTATTCCGGCGCTCATATTCGTACTTATCATAACAAATATTAGGAAGAAGGTGCCGCATAATAAAACTGTATTGCTTTTGTGCATATTCCTGGCAGTTTCGTTATCTATAGGATCTTATAAATACATACAAAACACAGTTTCTCTCGGAACGCCTATTATTCACAATCTTGATTTTAATCCGATATGGGCAGAACAACAAAAGCCCACTTTGCAAGGGATAAGTTCGTTTGTTGATTTTAATATATTGAAATTAGTTGAGACACCTACCGTATCGTCAAGCACACTTCATTCGTTGCCGTTATTGTTTTATGGCACTTTTTGGTATGAGTATATCCCAGAATCAAGTTTTAGGGGCAACTTAACCAATCTTTCAAAAGTTGGAAGTTTAATTTACGTAATAGCATTAATTCCCACGATGCTTATTTTCTTGGGCCTTATGCGCATCCTCAGCTCTTTACCTTCATTGCAGGACTGTACATCATTGGAAGGCTCCGTTTATAAAAAGAACATTTTTGAATGGAGTGCTCTGTT
>JASEHT010000349.1 GCA_030018675.1 Smithella sp. | reverse complement strand
CATCCTGCCTTTTTTTATCGGTTGTTTCTAGAGGGCATCATATATTTTCTTTTCGAACCCGGACCTCTATCAATGCTGCCGTGACTATGCTTTTTCCCGTGTATAAAAAAGCAACTATCCATAGAAACATCAGAAAAAATAATAACCATGGATTCCATAAAGATGACAGTCCCGAAATCAAATCCGGTGTTTTTCGTTGCGCTTCATTAAATATATAAGCAACCGCAAAACCATATACGCAGGAAATCAGAGCCATTTTTTGATAGGCAGAAATTCTGCCCTCGCCGCGATCATCATCGCGGAAAAATTCGGAGAAAAAGCGCCACAGTTGTGTGATGGTTAATGTCAGAACAAAAGACGCGGAGGTAAAACCTTGCAGAAAAAGGTAACATCCGATAATTCCGGCAAAACTGTAAATCAATGTGGTAACCGCTTGAATGGGAATCACCTGCTGTCCGTCCATTTGATGAGCATAAGCTATTTTTTTTGTTTTACCGGTGAATACAAAATGATAGCGTTGAAAAATTTTCCGGATAAAAGGAGAAGATTCCTTCAGAGGTTTTCCGTAACAGCACCCGAAGCTTATGCAGGCGAGTCTTCCCATTCCTTCTCCCAAGGCATATGAAATGGACATGGCCGACAATAAGGTTATGATGGAAATGTCATAACCGAAGAATTGATTTCCGACAAATTTTGCCATAAGCATGATCAAAGGCGCTATCAGGATTCCAACAAAAGAAGCGCCGCCGACTGTGGCCGTATTGCGTTTTTTTTCGATGAAAGAAGCCAGTATCCTTGATGCCGGAAGGCAGATCGCAAGAATAAGCATGGTTATGAATAACACGGCAACAAGAGGCGTTGACGTCGCTCCGGATAATACAATTAATATCGAAATGGCAAGCAATATGGCTATGGCGTTGAAGAAACCGTACCACGTAAGATTCCAGCCGTGCCAGAGGCCACTTGCATCTTTCCGATAAGGAAAGCATCCGATGATTTGCCATTCTTCATTTGGTAATGCCCGGAATGCCCACCTGTATATCAAGGCCAGCGATATTGATAGCGTTAATATAAATACTTCAGCAAGCATGATGATACGAGATTCTTGTTGTATTCAAGGTTTGTTCTTTGGATTTATTCTGCCGATTTTCCATCTTCTGCTGACATTCGACGCATAGTTTGCTCATGGGAGCCGCCTTTAGTCTCTTGCTGGATATTTGACGTCCGCAATGGTCGCAAATGCCGTAAAGTCCATGATCAATGCGTAAAATGGTTTCTTGGATATCCAAGAGCGTTTTCCATTCTTTGCTCCAGAAGTGCAATTCAACATTTTTGCTTGCTTCAACACTTGCCTGGTCACAAGGGTCCGCCAATTTATCATTGGATATTTTCAGTTTCTGAATTGCACCGTTCGCGGAAGACATTAACGTTTTCATTTTTCTGACCAGGTATTGACGGATGTCATCATTTTTGTCTTTGTTCATAAGCACCTCCCGAGGAAAAAAAATCAGTTTATTGTTGTATTCACATTGGCGCTGCCTATATAGGACCGGACTTTAACTTCTGTTTCCACCAGTGGTTTGCCGAATCCCAGTGAAAAAATACTTTGAACATCGGGACAAAACATATTGGCGGCAATATCATCGGCAAATCGAATCCTGTGTCTCTGAAACATCAGCACCACTGTACTGCTGCCGGGACGGAACAGACTCTTCGGCACCCCCTTTTTCAGGAACATGCCAGTGCCCACCGGCACCGGTTTTTCATATTCTTTTTCGCTGTAGCACTGAACAATATCGCCTATCATCAGCGCCACGACTTCAATCATGGCGACAATTCCCGCTTGAGTGCCCCCCTCAACATCGGTATCCAGAATGGTGACCACCCGCTTGTTTTTGGAGTAGGGCGTCACAACCGATATGACAGCATTAGGATTGCAGGCATGGTAGGTTCCGGTAATCGGATAAAAATCGATCACCTTTCCGGCGACGGGGGTATGATTGTAGTGGTATTTATCGGGCGTCAAGCGAAACACCGCAAAATCGCCG